>CAUOQW010000570.1:0-2508 GCA_963506825.1 uncultured Cellvibrio sp. | reverse complement strand
TGGTAAGCACTACAATTACGACCGCCCACAATGAAGAATATTTTAGATCTGACATGCGTTAATCCTGTTGATACAAAGCTGTAACCTAACTAAGCTACCGCATAAGCCTCAAGCACCCGATTTAAAAACCTTCGGCCAAATTCAGTTGGTCGAAAATTACCATTAACCACTTCAACCAAGCCCTTCTGCGTTAACTCTGCCCATTGCGGTTCAAGTGCGCTTAACGACAAGCCGGTACGTTCGCTTAAATAATTTGCTGGCGCACCATCGTTTAAGCGTAGGGCGTTCATTAAAAACTCTAGCGGTAGGGATTCTGGTGAAAGAATATCGCTACCGCCGCCAAATACATTTTGGTGGCCGCCGAGGTTGGTGGAAATTTTATTGCTCGCAGCCGTATCTAAATAATGTTTCGGTAAGCGGGTTTTCCATAAACGCATAATGCGCGCTTGTTCTGGTTGGGTAATTTTTCCGTGAGCGCCGGCTCCTATTCCCAAGTAATCACCAAACTGCCAGTAATTAATATTGTGGCGTGCGCGTTGGTTGTTTTTGGCGTAGGCTGAAATTTCGTATTGCGCATAACCTGCGGTGGCGAGCATGGCTTGGCCTTCGTCTTGAATATCCGCGAGCGTGTCCTCAACTGGCAAAATGGGTGGCGCAGAATAAAACACGGTGTTTTGTTCGATGGTGAGTTGATACCAAGAAATATGTTCTGGCGCTAAAGCAATGGCTTGTGCTAAATCGGCTTTGGCATCTTCAACGGATTGTTCGGGTAAGCCGTGCATTAAATCTAAATTGATATTGTCGAAACCTGCTTTGCGCGCAACAGCTACTGCGCGCAGCGCTTCATCGCGACCATGTACGCGGCCAAGTAGTTTTAATTGCACATCATTAAAACTTTGAATACCAATTGAAAGACGATTGATGCCAGCAGCGCGAAAACCAGAGAATTTTTCTTGTTCGAAGGTGCCTGGGTTTGCCTCTAAGGTGATTTCTATATCAGGCTCAAAGCCGATAATCGCTTCAGCATCTTTTAATATTTGTGCAATCGCATTGACTGAAAACATGCTCGGTGTACCGCCACCAAAGAAAATACTGGTGAGATTTCTGCCTTGCGCTAAAGCGGCATCCTGCTCTAAATCAAAACGCAAAGCCGCAACATATTCTGCTTCTGGAATATCATTATTAGCTTGATGCGAATTGAAATCGCAATAGGGGCATTTGCGAATGCACCAAGGGATATGAATGTAGAGTGAGAGTGGTGATAAAAGTAGAGACATGAAAAAACTCAAAAAATATTAAGAAAAACTAGCTCACAATTCTTAACTAGTACCGCTGCCAGCTCATCACCTACTGATAAGTAATCCCATTATGTTTCAACCAACCCGCCACATGGCGTCCACGCGGATCGCTATGCGTCCAGTGCACTACGCCACCTTTTTCGTTCCACACATATTCGCCATAGAACGAAACCTTATCGCCTTTAGCGATATTTTTCACGCGCGGGGCAAGATCAATATTGTGCGCAACTAACACAGTAAAACCTTCCGGCACACGCAAAATAAAGCGCTGGTGTTTACTGCCTTGGTTATCGTCTGATAAGACTTTTACGACCTCACCTTCACCCATCACTTGAATATCTTGCGAGTGCTGCATGTAAGCATTCGCAATGTCTGATTCACTGGATGTCGCAGTTGAACCCTTGGCGCGCAGTGAAGAGGGTTCATCTGGAATTTCTAAAACATATTTCTTCGGCGCTGTACTTTCCGCAGGATTAGATAAAGAACTTTTTAACTGGCCTATTTCACCATTTACTTTTTGTTGCGCATCTACCGGTAAAAATCTATAGCCCGCCGTGGCCAAACCCGCGAGTATTACTATTAGCATTAAAAACTTTTTCATGATGATCCTTATCTGCTCATTAAGCCTGCGCTATTTTCTGTAGCAATTCCTGCATGGCTTTTCCGCGATGGCTAATGCGATTTTTTTCAGCCTTATCTAACTCTGCCGATGCACAATTGTGCGTGGGCACAAAAAATAAAGGGTCATAACCAAAACCACCTGCACCGCGCGGCTCGGTTAAAATAATTCCCTCCCAAGTACCGTGGCAGAGAATAGGATTTGGGTCTTCTGCGTGACGCATATAGGCAAGCACAGCGTGATAGCGCGCGGTACGTTTCTCAGTAGGTACGCCCGTTAATTCTTGCAGCAATTTTTGATTGTTGCTTTCATCGCTGGCGTTCTCACCCGCATAACGCGCGGAATAAACACCTGGGCGACCACTAAGTGCATCCACCTCAATACCAGAGTCATCTGCAATTGCAGGCAAGCCGGTTTGTTGGCAAGCGTGGCGCGCTTTAATAATCGCGTTCTCAACAAAAGTAGTACCAGTTTCGTTGGCATTTCTCAGGTTAAAGTCCGATTGCGGCACAACTTCAAAACCTAAGCCGGATAATAATTGTTGAAACACTCGCAGCTTGCCCGAGTTACCGCTGGCGATCACAATTTTTA
>CAUOQW010000569.1:0-2515 GCA_963506825.1 uncultured Cellvibrio sp. | reverse complement strand
CATTTTTACATCAACTTTCTCTACCAGTGCATTGCGCTTGGATTCTTTACGTAAAATCTTTGACGCCATCATCGGCGATAAAGTTAAAGCAACCACGGCAGAGAAACCCACCGCTGCCGCCATGGTGACTGCAAACTCTGAGAATAATCGCCCCACATCGCCCTTAACAAATACGATAGGAATAAAAATGGAAATCAATACCAAGGTGGTCGCAATTACCGCAAAGCCCACCTCTTTCACACCATCGTAAGCCGCCAATAAAACCGGCTTACCTTTTTCTTCAATGTGGCGAACGATATTTTCCAGTACCACAATCGCATCATCCACCACCAACCCAATGGCTAACACCAAGGCGAGCAAGGTAAGCATATTGACGGAGAAATTCATGGCAGCAAGTACTGTAAAAGTCGCCACAATAGAAACCGGAACGGCAACCGCGTGAATGATCATGGCAAGCACGCTGCCAAGAAAAATATAAATAACAAATACAACTAGCGACACCGCCAACACTAAGGTGATGTAAACCTCATGAATAGCGCGTTCGATAAAAACGGCACTGTTGTAACTGTCTTCAATACTCATCCCTTTAGGCAAACTTTTATTCATCAATTCCTGTTGTTCTTGAACGCCGCGAGCCACATCCAAAGTATTAGCCGTGGATTGTTTGGCAATACCAATCCCCACTTGGGAAGTACCATTGCCGCGAAATAAAGTGCGATCCTCAACCGTACCTTTTTCAACTTTCGCAATATCGCCCAAGCGAATTAAATGGCCGTCAGCGGCATGTTTTACTACGAGCTGTGAAAACTGTTCTTGTGTACGATAGGTACGCGCCATACGGACCGTGTACTGTCGCTCTTGAGACTCAACACTACCTGCGGGCAATTCTACGTTTTCGGCGCGCAGTGAACTTTCAATATCATTCACGGTTAAATTATGTGCGGCCAATTTTTTTCTATCGAGCCACACGCGCATAGCGTAGCGCTGCTCCCCACCAATCCGCACCCGAGCCACACCTTCTACTGCAGAAAATTTATCCACAACGTAACGCTTGGCGTAATCAGATAGCTCTGGCACAGACATGCCATCACCCGCCAAACTCATCCAAACAATAACTTCATCGTCGGAATTTATTTTTTGAACTTCGGGCGCAGTTGCTTCAATCGGCAGTGAACTAACCGCGCTGGAAACTTTATCGCGAATGTCATTTGCCGCTGCTTCAATATCGTGTTCTATATTAAAAATAACGGTAATGTTTGAAACACCGTTTTCACTATTGGATTCGATATAGCGAATACCTTCTACGCCAGCAATACGATCTTCCAAAGGTTTGGTTATGCGTGTTTCAACAATGTTAGCGGCCGCGCCGGGGTAGCTCGTGCGAATAGAAACAATGGGTGGATCAATATTGGGGTATTCGCGCAATGAAAGACGATCAAACGCGAGAATACCGAATGCCAGCAATAGCAATGAAATAACAGACGCAAAAACTGGGCGCCGGATTGAAACATTAGAGAGCATCATACTTATTTGCCCTCTGGTTTTTTCTGCTGTTGGAGCAATTCAGATAAAGGCTCCTTTGCTTTCGCAGGATCGTTGGACTGCTCAGCCATAATTTTTAAAGCTTGGCCAGCATGAATTCTTTGTAAGCCGTGAGTAACCACCTTATCGCCGTCTTGTAAGCCACTCAAAACTTCTACAAAACCTTTATAGCGCTGGCCGATTTGGATTTGACGTTTTTCAGCAACCCAAGGCGAAACATTGGTATTTTTATTAGGCTGCAATACAAATACAAAATTATTGCTGCCCATAGGCACCAATGCCGCTTCGCTCAAGACCAAGGATTTGCGAACATCTGCACTGACAACCACCGTCATCAACAAACCTTGTTTAAGTTCGTAATTGGCATTTTCTAAGATCGCCCGCACTTTAATTGAACGTGTCGATTCATCAATTTGATTATCTATACTGGAAATTTTCCCTTTGAATTTTTTATTGCCTAAATCATGACTCTGCGCTTCTATCGGCAGACCAATGCGCAAGCTGCGCAAATAAATAGCGGGGACAGTAAAATCTAATTTCATTTTGCTGTCATCGTTCAATGTAGTAATGGTTTGCCCCGGAGTAACAAGACGGCCAACACTGATATCGCGCAGCCCAACTACACCACTAAAGGGTGCAGTGATAATTAAATCTTTAAGACGCGCCTGTACCGCTAAATAACGCGCCTGTGCTGCTTGATATTCACGGGTGCGCTGATCTAATAGCGAAGGCGATACAGCGCCAGTTTTTGCCAAAGCCTCGGTACGTTCTAATTGTTTCTTTGCTTCGTTTGCCGTTAAACGCGCCTCTTCCATTAATGCAGATTCTTCGGCATTAGTCATTTCCACTAACACAGTGCCTTTATTAACACGCTGCCCATCATCGAAATGAATACTTGTTACTGTCTTGGTAGTCTTTGCCGTAATTAATGTAGATTCGTAAGCACGCAAATTGCCTAAAGCCTCGATATTAT
>CAUOQW010000568.1:0-2516 GCA_963506825.1 uncultured Cellvibrio sp. | reverse complement strand
TGCCGTGAGTAACGGGAAGTTAATGGTTTGTTTTGTGGTCGATGCGCTTCCGCATGAAGAATTGTAAGCTTCTCCCAGAAGGTTCGCTCCGGTGTTATGGCGCTGACTTGTACACTGGGGCGCTCAAAAAGTTGTGGAAATTTTTCTGCTGCATAAGGTGTTACCGCATAAATACCCATTGGCATCATGGCGGCGAGCGGGCCGATCTCTAAGCGAATTTGCGGGCGCAAATATCCTGCGGCAAACACAGCAGGATATTTTATGTTAATCGTGTGAGGGTCACGCTGATCTATCTCCAGCTGACACAGAGGGGACATTACTGCTGCCAGCTTCGGCAGTATCTCTCGTGCGATATATACCTGCGCTTTTTGGTTGATATCTTGATTTAATTTATCTTGTTGGCTTTTGCTGCGCTGCGCTAATGGGTCGATAGCAATAACTTGTGTCCAATCCAAAATCAGATCTATATCTTCTGAAAAGCGCTGAATTAAATTAAAGCATTTACTTAAACTTGTACCGCCTTTGAATCGCAAACAGGTTGCTAGTTCTGGTACATCAAAAAGCTGCATTAAAACCCAACACAACCAAAAGTCTTTTTCGGCTGCGGCTGGTGTAATTGCCATAGCGGATGCCGTTGCACTAAAAATTTCATTTCTTTCTGCGGGAGGGCGTAAGGCAAGCGTTTTCAATTATTTGCGTCCTGCTCGGTAAACAATGCTTTGATTTCCTGATAAATCCAGCTGGTGACATATTGCGTATCTTTTAAAATACGGCTCGCAAGTGCTTTGGGTATTTGCCCGTCAGCCTGAAAATACTCACGAATCATGTTCTGTTGCGATGATGTAAGTCTATCTTTCCCCAACGCGCTTATCGCTTGAACCAAGAGTGTACTTTCTGGGCATTTAAAATCTACATGTGTCATTTTGCTTTTTTTAAACAGCAATGCTTGCCCTGCAATATCATACGTTTTGGACGGCCCATCACTTAAGTAGAGGTATTGGGTAGGTGTTTGGGTGGATAAACCTAAAATATTTAACGCAGCATTGCCAGAAACCTGAATGCTCCAGCCAAACTTACGCGCGAGCGCCTGAGCGGCCTCATCCATATTGGGGCCTAAAGTTTGCCCCAGCAATTTGCTAAACCGAGGGTAATCATACAGTCCACGACTGATGCGTCGAATACTGCCTTTTTCCGCCAAACGAGACAGGCTGCGATCAATGCTGCCGGGTTGGGCTAGAGAGGCAAAATCCTTTTGAGAAAATACCCAGCCCCTACCATGGCCATAAATAACGCTAATTATTTGATTTTCATTGTTTTTCACGTAATAAAAAGCCTTTTATTTGTCCGAAATAGTAGTTGTATATTCGGACAAAGATAGCATGGCTTTAAGCAATACTCTAGCGTTCCATATGATGCTAGCCACGCAACATGGATGTCCCTGATAGGCGGAGAGGGGGGCTGGGCAGGTTTAGGTCTTTTGGAAACCTAAAGCTACGAAGCATAGTGCCGTGAGCATCCACCAATTACAAAATTATCAGTTTGAATCTTGAACGGATTACGTTTAAACCATACACTTTACTTGCTAGTGTCAACGACTGTCGTTGAACCTTAGAAAGACTCTTGCAAGCACTGTAATTGAGTCGAGTCGCAAGACTGTGCTTACCCTCATCCTTGAAGCTTAGGCTTCGCACTCAGATAACCCGTTGGGATAATTATTCCCGACGGGAGCAATTTATCTCCACGGGTTTTTCTTTTTAAAACTTTGTCTGGAGATACTTTATGTCAAATTCATCATTAGCCTGTGGTCAAACCGTCCTTTCAACCAAGGTGGATGGCACTCGCAGACCGTTAATCCTGCCGCATTATTTTCCGAGCACTTTTTTGCTGATGGAAAATACTGTGTATGGTTTTGCGGATAAGCTTTGCAAAGATTACTTAGGTGCCTTCTGGGATTTTTATGAGCTATCGAATGGCGGCTTTTATATGGCTCCAAACCTTAATGGTTTGATGGCGATTGAAGTCCCTTTTGGTAATTCGTACAGGGGCACTATGAGCGCAGATGCATTGGGTATTATCGCCTGTCTCTATGCATATAGCGCTCTCGCAGAGCAACACCCCGAATCAAACTATGGGGATTTTTACTGGCACCTTAGAGATTTTGCAGACAACCATGCGGAAGCGTCGGCAATTTTTTTAGCAATCGATTAATACCGAGGTTTGCAGCATGGGTTTATCCAATACCTATCCGTTTCTCGATACCTTGTATCAGTCGCCCGACTTGTCTGAAAAGCAATGTCGTGAATTGTATGCAGCAGGGGGTATTGCCGCCATTGGATTAGATGAATCAGGTCGCAGGATTTGGTTTTTGAAAATGACGGGTGATAAGGGGATCGTCGTGAATGAGTCCGGTAACGCAAAACTTTATAAGGATGCTTTCACCGCCGATGTAAAATTAATATGGATAAAACATGGCTGTTAGGTTTTAACCACGCTAGACTTTGAGTTGTAAAAGCGTC
>CAUOQW010000567.1:0-2523 GCA_963506825.1 uncultured Cellvibrio sp. | reverse complement strand
TCGGGCTATTGAAGCTATATCTAATCGATTCTAACGACCCTTCCAATATGCATGTTCATCGTGGCATTACCAGCGAGATTTATGGTGGCAATTCAGAGCTACGATTACAGCAAGAATTACTGCTGGGAATGGGTGGGTGGCGCTTGCTTGAAGCGCTTGGCATCCACCCTGAGGTGTGTCACCTGAATGAAGGCCATGCTGCTTTTGTCGTGCTAGAGCGTGCGTACAGTTTCATGACCAAAACCCGACAGCCCTTCGAGGTTGCCTTGGCGGCTACGCGCGCGGGTAATGTTTTTACGACGCACACTGCCGTAAGCGCCGGTTTTGATCGGTTCGCACCGGCGCTAATCGAACAATACCTAGGGGTTTATACTCGCAATAAACTTGGAATTGCCGTGGACGATTTACTCGCACTGGGGCGAGCAAATCCTCAAGATCAAACCGAAGCCTTTAACATGGCTTTTTTAGCCATTCGTGGTAGCGGAGCCGTGAATGGTGTTAGCCGTTTACATGGTCGAGTGAGTCGCCATTTGTTTGAGCCGTTATTTCCTCGCTGGCCCCATAACGAAGTGCCTATTGGCCATATTACCAACGGCGTGCACATGCCAACGTGGGATTCGGCAGCAGCCGATACGTTGTGGACAGAAGCCTGCACCAAAGAACGTTGGCGCGATACAACTCTGCCCTTAACAGGGCATATGTGCTGCGTGAGTGATGCAAAGCTCTGGAAATTTCGGGCTGCTCGTTGCCAATCACTTATTGACTACACGCGTGCGCGTTTATCACGTCAACTTGCAACAGCGGGATCACCGCCTGAAGAATTATCCACGATAGCGACCTTATTGAATCCGGGCATTTTAACCCTAGGATTCGCACGTCGCTTTGCAGCTTATAAGCGCAATAACTTACTGCTGCAAGATCCAGCGCGTTTGCTTCGCATACTCACTAATCCTGATCGGCCGGTTCAACTTATTATTGCTGGTAAGGCTCATCCACAAGACCTGCAAGGTCAAGCGTTAATTCGTGAATGGATTCAGTTTATTCAGAAAACTGACGCACATTCTCATGTTGTTTTTTTAAGCGACTACGACATGCATCTCGGTGAACAATTGGTTCAAGGAGTGGATGTGTGGATTAACACACCGCGTCGCCCATGGGAGGCTTGCGGCACTAGCGGCATGAAAGTGTTAGTGAATGGCGGCATCAACCTTTCGGAGTTAGATGGTTGGTGGGCTGAAGCCTATTCGCCAGAACTTGGGTGGGCGTTAGGTGATGGTCAGGAGCATGGTGATGACCCAGTATGGGATAACGTAGAAGCCAATGCGCTTTACACCTTACTCGAGCAAGAAGTTATTCCCGAATTTTATCAGCGCAATGAACAAGGTATTCCACTTCAATGGG
Source organism: uncultured Cellvibrio sp. (assembly GCA_963506825.1). Taxonomy (GTDB): domain Bacteria; phylum Pseudomonadota; class Gammaproteobacteria; order Pseudomonadales; family Cellvibrionaceae; genus Cellvibrio. The sequence continues at coordinate 1,122 of CAUOQW010000567.1, read as the reverse complement.
TAAAACGAATGCGCGAAAGTATAGCGCAATTGACACCGCAATTTTCGGTTAACCGTGCGGTAATCGAATACACCGAACAACTCTATTTACCCGCCGCCGCCGCATTTCAGGCGCGCGGTGCTCGTAAGGGTGCTCTCGCGAAGAAAATTGTGGGCTGGCAACAGCAGTTAAAAGCACACTGGGGTTCATTGAGCTTTGGTAAAGTTCACATTGAAACTCACGATAATCAGCATCATTTTGAAGTGCCAATTTATCTGAACGGAATGAACCCAGATGCTGTTCGAGTAGAACTCTACGCTGACGCGTTTGAAGATAGCACTGAACGTTTAGCGGTAATTATTTACGCCATGCAGTCTTCGGTATCTACATCAAAATCATCCACAGCAAAAATAAATGACGCCATTATTTATCGCGGTAGCGTAGAGGCCAGTCGCCCTGCAGAAGATTTCACGCCTCGTGTTGTGGCATATTTTGACGGGATTTCTATACCTTTAGAGGCAGCTTATATCCATTGGCAATCATAATATTGATTTTAATTAGACATTAAAAATCTACCTTTTTAATTGTCATTTATTAGCCCAATTGTAGGTTAGCCACTACACAGACGGCGGTGTGATAAAAGCAGCTACTTGAACCTCAATGCGTATTTCGCGCTTGAACATTTTTATTATTTTTAACTTGGAGTATTTAACTATGCATCATACAACTATGACTACTGCTGACATGAAACCTTGCATTGATGTTTGTTCGCACTGTCACCAAATGTGCTTACAGTCGGCAATGAATTATTGTTTAACAACAGGCGGAAAACATGTAGAGCCAGAGCATTATCGTTTGATGATGAGTTGCGCAGCCGTTTGTCAGCTAACGGCAGATTTTCAACTGAGTGGTTCAGCCTACTGTAAAGAACTCTGTGAACTGTGCGCAACAATTTGCGAAGCCTGTGCCAAAAGCTGTGAAGCGATTGGTGGAATGGATGGTTGCGTTGCTGCGTGTAAAAAATGCGCTGAAAGTTGTCGCAACTTAGTCGCTAAAATGCATTAATTAATTTTTTTGTATTGAACCGAAGGAGTTTTATTATGGCTCACTGCTCAGCCTAAATTAATTAAACGTTCACTTTCT
>CAUOQW010000566.1:0-2527 GCA_963506825.1 uncultured Cellvibrio sp. | reverse complement strand
TATTGAGGCGTGGATTGACCGCCTCAATAGTCACCACGCCCAGACCGAAACCACCCGTGCAGAATTAGTGCGTGCTGCCCAAGTGAGTTTGTCCTTGGTGAATATTCACACCGAAGACGATCACAGCTGGGGTGAGGATTTCACTTGTTTCCGCATCGGCCTTGAAATGGCTGAAATTCTGGCAGACTTGCAACTCGATCAGGATGCCCTAGTCGCTGCTATTCTTTACCGTGCTGTGCGCGAAAACAAAATTACTCTCAGTGAAATCCATACTGGCTTTGGCGATACCGTTTCCAAACTGGTGAAGGGTGTGCTGCGCATGGCGGCCATCAGCTACCAGCGCAATGAAAACGAAGACCGAGTACTCGGCAATCAAGTTGAGGTACAAGCCGAAAAAATCCGCAAAATGCTGGTTGCCATGGTGGATGACGTACGTGTTGCGCTCATTAAACTCGCCGAGCGTACCTGTGCAATTCGCGCCGTTAAAACCGCTAGCCCCCAGCGCCGTCGCCAAGTCGCGCGCGAAGTTTCCGATATTTACGCACCGCTGGCCCATCGCCTTGGCATTGGCCATATCAAATGGGAATTGGAAGATCTCTCTTTCCGTTATTTAGAACCGGACGAATACAAGCAAATCGCCACGCTGTTGGATGAGCGCCGCCTAGCTCGCCAAGAGTATATCGATAATATGCTCGCGCTTTTGCGCGGCGAATTGCAGGGCGCCAAGATCGACGGCGAAGTTTCTGGCCGCGCTAAACATATTTACAGTATCTGGCGCAAAATGAAGCGCAAAGATATTCCCTTCTCGCAGGTTTACGATATTCGCGCTGTGCGTGTGTTAGTACCCAGTGTGCGCGATTGCTATGCGGTACTTGGAATCGTACACAGCTTGTGGCGAAATATTCCGCACGAGTTTGATGACTATATCGCCTCACCCAAAGAGAACGGCTACCGTTCATTGCACACTGCGGTGTGGGGGCCAGATAATAAAGTTCTTGAAGTGCAAATTCGCACCTTTGAAATGCACGAGGAGTCTGAACTCGGCGTATGCGCGCACTGGCGCTATAAGGGCACAGATACTAACGAAGCCCAAGATAGCTACGAGCAAAAAATTGCGTGGCTGCGGCAAGTGCTCGAATGGCACGAAGAGTTGGGCGGTGATAGCGCGCAACTACAAGATGATTTGCGCGCAGTAGATCAAGATCGTCTATATGTGTTTACCCCAGATGGTCATGTTGTAGATTTACCGCGCACCGCAACACCCTTAGATTTCGCCTATCGTATTCACACTGATGTCGGCCATCACTGTCGCGGTGCCAAAGTAAACAATCGCATAGTGCCGCTTAACTACCAATTAAATAATGCCGACCAAGTAGAAATTCTCACCGGCAAACGCGAAGCTCCGAGTCGCGATTGGTTAAACCCTGCGCTCGGTTACGTGAACACCGCGCGTGCGCGTGCGAAAATTCAACACTGGTTTAAGATGCAGGCGCGCGATCAAAATATCGCGGAAGGCCAAGCTTTGCTCGACCGCGAATTTAAACGTTTGGCACTGCTGGATTTGGAATTTGATAGTCTCGCCAAAAAATTAAAATTCAATTCGTTGGATGATTTGTATTGCGCCGTAGGCGCAAGCGATATTGGCGTTGGTCAAGTATTAAATGCTGCGCAAAAACAATTGGATGAAGCTGATCCACAACAGCCGCTAATTCCATTCAAAGCGAAATCACCCGCGAAGAAAAAAGATTCAGATTTTTATATTGAGGGCGTAGGTAATTTGCTCACGCAAATCGCCAATTGCTGTAACCCTGTACCGGGCGATGCAATTACCGGCTACATCACTTTAGGCAAAGGCGTTTCCATTCATCGCCAGGATTGCAGCAATATTTTGCAATTACAAACCGATGAGCCGCAGCGCATTATTAAAGTGGAGTGGGGCAATACACCACAGAGCTCTTACTCGGTGGATATTATTATTGAAGCCTATGACCGCTATGGCTTGCTGCGTGATATTACGACCTTGTTGGATAACGAGCGCATTAATATCAGTGCACTGCAAACATTATCGGACAAACGTAAAAACACCGTGGATATGCAAGTCACCGCAGAAATTCGCAGTTTCGATGAATTGAGCCGCATACTCACCAAGCTAAATCAATTGCCGAATATTGCATCGGCACGCCGTAAACATTAATTTTATTATTTAGAGAAAGATTTGCATGTCAGCGTTTAATGTAATGAGTAAGAAAAGCCGTTTTAAATTTGGTATTGCCGTCGTCGTTATTATTCACATCTGCTTTTTTATTGGCTTCTGGCACGTTAAAGCAAAACGCCTCACTGCCGAATTTGTTAATGTCGATATCTATGCTCCGACTGCCGCAACAGGTTTAGCGATGTATGAAGCGCTGCCTAACGAAGAATGCGTAAACGTTGTGAATGAGCAAGCGCCAAGACCCGGCATGCCGGTTTATGTAGAACCGCCTGAAGGTTCTACCGACACAGATGCTGCAAAAGAAGCAACACAAGG
>CAUOQW010000565.1:0-2530 GCA_963506825.1 uncultured Cellvibrio sp. | reverse complement strand
GCCCCACCTTTTACAGTGTGGAAGCCGCGAAAAATCGCATTTAATAAATTCTTATCGTCAGGACGCTGCTCAAGATCGACTAACTGTTGCGACAGGCGCTCTAAAATTTCGCCGGCTTCAACTAAAAAGTCCTGAAGAATATCCTCGTCATCACCGAAACTCATTCACCTATTCCCCGAAATAGCGACGTTCCCCGAAAAACCATGTGGCCTCTAGAAACCGAGACTGGATAAAAGGTCATCGACTTCATCTTGCCCGGAAACTACATTTTCACGCGCTTTATTAATTTGTGGGCCTTCGGCCTCATGTTTGCGTTTTTCTATCAACTCTTCGATTTCGTGTTCATCAGCTTCTGGTCTTGCAATGCCAGTAATTTCTTCTACCTGACTCGCCATCAGTACTAACTGTACTAAATCTTTTTCAACTTCATTGATTAAACCCATGACGCGCTTTAGCACTTGCCCGGTTAAATCTTGAAAGCCTTGCTCTAATACAATATCTTGCAAACTTTTATTTAATCGATCCGAACCAATTGCGGTCTGTTCAAAAAAATCATCAACGCGATGATACATATCACGAAATTCATCAGCCGATATGTAGCGACTTTTTAATCGAGCCCACTCAGTTCTCAAGACACTTTCTTATTGACACTAATTCGAAACAATAGGCGCCGCTTCATCCACCATATCCATGGTTTTTTCAGCCGCTTTTTGCGTAAGTTCTATCACATAATTCAAACGATTGGAGGCATCATGAATATCTGAGCCCTCAATTTTTGGAGGCTGTTTAGAAAGATCCGCATCAACATTAAAATTGACAATAGCATTGTGCAAACCACGCGTTAATTTACCGACCGTTTGAAATATGTGGCGGTCGCGCGATTGCATCATGGTTTGAATCAGCACCGAAGCATCTTCAAATTCATTGCCTTGCAATTTTTCTGTTAATAGCTTTGCACATTCTTTTAATTCAGCAATGAACACAGCGTTGGGATCAACTAAAATTTCAGATGCCATAATGTCAGATGCCATGAAGAAGCCTTATTGTTAGGTGGCAGCAGCAAAAAGTTATTCTTAGCCAACGCGCTCAAAGATTTTTTCAATTTTTTCTTTGAGTGCTTGCGCTGTAAATGGCTTTACAACATAACCATTCACCCCAGCTTGTGCGGCTTCAATAATTTGATCGCGCTTGGCTTCTGCCGTAACCATAAGCACTGGCAAGGTGGCAAGTTTTTCGTCGGCGCGCACAGCGCGCAGCAAATCAATACCGGTCATACCCGGCATGTTCCAATCTGTTACCAGAAATTGAAAGTCACCACTTTTCAGCATGGGTAAGGCCGTCATGCCATCATCTGCTTCATGGGTATTTGAAAAACCCAAGTCTCTCAACAGGTTTTTAATGATTCTTCGCATTGTTGAAAAGTCATCAACAATTAAGATTTTCATGTTCTTATCCAAAGGAACCTCCGCCGCACCTACAGGAATTTCATTTACTGTTAGTCTAGCCAGTGTTATCGATCTGGCCAGTTTTTTGACGTTAAAAATGTTTTTTAATTACTTATAGAACTTTATTTGATCGATCTGTTTAGAAGAACGGCACCCTTCTATTTATGCCATCCCGCTAACCGCGCCTTTAAGCGCACTGCCGCTTGACTATGAATTTGGCTCACACGCGATTCACTTACACCTAACACCAGCCCAATCTCTTTGAGGTTGAGCTCTTCGTTGTAATAAAGAGCTAAGACCATGCGCTCCCGCTCTGGCAACTGTGCAATCGCTTCTACCAAAGCCTTTTTCAAACCCTCGCGCTGCAAACCTTCAAAAGGGCTGGCAAAGGCACTACTGGTTTCACTCGCATCTATATTGCTGTCTTCCTCACCGAAAGTTTCTTCGTAGCTATAAAGACGGCTGCTATTGGAGTCTTGCAACATGCTGAAATACTCAGCGAGCGACACGCCCAATTCGGCGGCAACTTCGGCATCTTGCGCATCGCGACCTGTGCGCGCTTCAACAGCGTTAATGGCTTTGGCAATATTACGGGAATTGCGGTGAACCGAGCGTGGAGCCCAATCGCCACGGCGCATTTCATCCACGATTGAACCGCGAATGCGAATACCCGCATAGGTTTCAAAACTGGCACCTTTAGAGGAGTCATACTTTTGCGCGGCTTCGATTAGACCAATCATGCCGGCTTGAATGAGGTCGTCTACCTGCACACTGGCAGGCATACGCATCATCATGTGGTAGGCGATGCGCTTCACAAGCGGCGCAAATTCTTCGATGCGCGCGTTGTGAAGGCCCTGCTCCGTTTTATCGTACATGGCTAACCTATCGACTGCGGCCATAAGTCATACTCAGTAACGGTCATTAGCCGCACGAAGTAAGCGTTCTACAAAAAATTCCAAGCGCCCACTTGGCCCACTCGGCAAAGGCCATTTATCCCCGACTTGCGCTACACCGCGAAGCGCACGCGCCGCTGGGGCGGGCGGCGCACCCGCCCCGCGGGCCGGGGGCGGGCGCCCGGCCGGGCG
>CAUOQW010000564.1:0-2539 GCA_963506825.1 uncultured Cellvibrio sp. | reverse complement strand
ATCCGCTGGGGCATTATTGGTTGCGGCAATGTGACCGAAGTTAAAAGTGGCCCAGCCTATCAAAAAACTACCGGCTTTGAATTATTAGCCGTTATGCGACGCGACCGCGATAAAGCGCAGGATTATGCCCAGCGCCACGGCGTGCCAAAATTTTACAGCGATGCACAAAGCCTAATTAACGACCCAGAGATAAATGCAATTTATATTGCAACACCGCCAGATAGCCACAAAGAATATGCACTTATGGTGGCAGCCGCTAACAAACCCTGCTGCATAGAAAAACCCCTCGCACCTAGCCATGCCGATTGCTGCGCAATTGTAGCGGCCTTTGCAGAAAAACAGCTTCCGCTCTTTGTAGCCTATTACCGAAGAAGCTTGCCACGCTTTGAAAAAGTGAAGCAGCTGATTGAGAGCGGCGCTATTGGCGAGGTACGCCATATTAGTTGGCAGTTACAAAAAGCTATTAATGCGTGGGATAAATCTGGCGAATACAATTGGCGCACCGATAAAGCTATTGCGCGCGGCGGTTATTTTGATGACCTTGCCAGCCACGGTTTGGATTTATTTGCGTTTTATTTTGGCGATTATGACTCAGTGCGAGGCCTTGCGACCAATCAACAAGGTTTGTATTCCGCGTTTGATGCAGTAACGGCAAACTGGGTTTATAAGAATGGCATAACCGGTAGCGGTTTTTGGAATTTTGGTTGCAGCGAGAATACCGACTGCGCAGAAATATTTGGCAGTCAAGGTAAACTTATTTTTTCAGTTTTCGATGAAAAGCCAATACGTATAGTGACTGCCAAAGGAGAGGAAATTATCCAAATTGACAACCCGCACCATGTGCAAATGCCGCATGTAGAAAATTTGCGCAATGCATTACTGCGTAATGGAGTTCACCCATCGACAGGTGACAGTTCATTACAAAGCAGCTGGGCGATGGAAGAAATTCTGAAATAAATGCCTTATCAAACTCACAATGGGAACTGACTTAACAGCCCCCATCGTGAAGCTACAACCTAATTCTTGGCAATTGCCCACTCGGAAGAATTCCGGCAAAAGATAGAATGATGATGATAAGTAAAATAATAAACAGACTTTGAATGATTTTGCCAACGGGCGCTGTCAGCGGCAACATACTCACCAGCCAACAAATCAGCCCGAAGACCACCAGATAGGCAATAAGATTAATGATGATATCCATTGATCAACCCTTATAAATATATGTGTTTAAATTTTAAAAAATCGCAACAATAATTTTGCAATTTATTCCTTAACTCTGAAAAATTTACGCCGCTCATGGATGAACGGCGTAAATATAATGGTGCAAATTTTTAAACCACTTACTTGGGTACAATAATAACGGTGTCGCCTGTCTTACCATCATTGCCCGCACTACCGGTTGCGCCAGTATCACCCGTTGCACCTGTATCGCCCGTTGCACCAGTGTCGCCGGTATTACCTGTGTTGCCCTGATTACCTGTATTACCCGTATCCCCGGTTGCACCAGTGGTGCCAGTTTCACCTGTGTTACCGGTATTGCCAGTATTACCCTGGGTGCCACGCGCGCCATCGCTACCTGCTGAACCCGTTGCGCCAGTTGCACCGGCTGGGCCAGGCACAGGTACCAATACGGTTTCTTTGCGCTCACATCCGGTTAATGCCAAGGAGCCGATAAGTGCAGCAAAAATAAGTGAAGTTTTTACAGCAGAAATTTTAGTAATTAATAATGTCATGAGATGCCCTTTTAAAAGTTCGATCATCACCACACCCCTTGAGCGGATTACCCTCGGCGGTGCAGACAAATGAAGCAGATTTTTTTAATCTGTTTTCAACATAGACTGAAAACTTGAGCGCCACAGTGCGCCAGCGTACGCAGCGCCACCGCTGACGAAGAAACATTCTGCTTTGTACACAAGTTGTGTTATCGTTTTGGCTCTTGTTAACGCCCAGCACTGTATGGAGCTAATATGTTTCCGCCCATTGATTCCCCCTGCCCATTAAAATCCCTGCAACTGCCGGAGCAAGGCAATTTCAATTGCGGTGCATGCAAGCGCGAGGTTCATGATTTAAGTGCAATGGATAACATTCAGCGGCAAGAGTTTTTAGGTCAGTGCAGCGGTAAGGTATGTGTGTCTTACAAGGTAAAGGCCAACCTAAAAAACCTAAAAACCAGCGCAATGGCAGGACTCTTTTTAGTAAGTGCGACAGGTTTGGCGCTCCCCGTGGCCGCACAAGTAGGCGACAATCTGGATGAAAGCGTTGAGGATATGATTTTAGTAGGCGGCATTAAAGCGCCCAAGAATTCAAAACTTTACGATAAAAAAGATGCTCAGAAAGCCGAGCAAATCAATATTGAAGACACCATAAAGCTCATCCCCGTTGTTGAAGAAGATGACGAGCCCACAGCGAAAGACACTAAAAAAGAATAAAGCGTTTATTGCTACTATTCGGCCTTTGTTGTTGGTTTAACAATGTGTTGCATAGCAATTATTTTCATTTCGTTAAAATTTTCAAAGATCGCATTAAAATCTTCCTGATT
>CAUOQW010000563.1:0-2545 GCA_963506825.1 uncultured Cellvibrio sp. | reverse complement strand
TGATACAGATGGTAGTGATTTAGCATTTATTACCGTGAGTCTGGTGGATAAACACGGTCGCGTAGTCCCGACTGCGAACAATAAGCTGAGCTTTAAGCTAGAAGGTGCTGGCGAAATAGTAGCCACCGATAATGGCGACTCAACCAGCTTTGTATCCTTCAAATCGCTACAGCGCCCAGCATTTAATGGGCTGTGTTTAGTCATAGTACGTGCCAACCCAGGTATGGCGGGAAATCTGAAAGTAATCGCGTCTGCCGAAGGCTTAACTGAGGGTGTAATTCAGCTGCAAGCAAAAAAGTAAACCTTGGTTTTTAGGTGTCCATAAAATCGCGCATGGTATTTGCCGTGCGCGATTTTTTATTTTCCACATTAAAAAATTATTTAGATGATTTAGGTTTTTCAGCTTAACCAGAACGCAGTTTATGCCTTATTTGAATATCCAGTAAAAGCTTTATTTGTATGTGTGGTGTTTTACTTACCGTCTTTTTTCTATGTGCTAATCTTCATTGACCCCTTATGCGTCTTATCAGTGCGCATTCTTGTTGATGAGTCACAGGATTTTGACTATGCAATCCTCCCCGCCATTGCTTATATTCATACTCGGTGAGGTTATCCTCCTTTTATTGATTATATTGTTTTTTGTGGTGCTTTACCTTCGTAAACAAAAAGCTTTATTGAAAAAACTCTTGGAAAAAAGCAATCAAGTAAAAGCGATCTATGAAGAGAAAGCCCGTGAATATGAAGGCTTTTATGCGAGCCATCAAAAAGATAGTAACAATCCAAGTATTCCTGAGTATTTAACGCTTGGTATCAATGATGCCCAGCAGCGCTATGAAAAGTATTCGCAAGCCAAAGTCCCCAAAATTGATATTAGCCAGTCTTTTAGTGCCAAGGTTGCCGCGCTCCGATTTTTCTATTTAACCGCCGAGCAAGAAGTCTTTCAGGAGCGTGGAGTGACCCATGCTGGCTGGAATCTTTTCGAAAAAAAATTAGCAGATATTGTCCGCTGGTTCACCAAGCAAACCACAAATAGGCAGGATGTTCGCAGCAACCGCACGCGGCTTCTGCAAGAGCGTATAGATGCGCTCAAACCCTTCGAAGCGGAAGCTAAAAAGTTACAACGCAGTTTGGAACTTTCAAAAAACCGCCAAGCTCAACTAGAGGCAGCCCAAAAAGAAAGTAAAGCAACTATTTTAAGTTTGCAAAAAATGCTGCGCTCTATGAAGCAGCCAGCCCCTGAGGGCGTGGAACTCGGTAAAGCCATTGCTATTAATAGTATGTCTACCGAAGAATACTTGGCTCATAGCACCAATCAAATGGAATCAATTTCAACTATTTCAGATAAACAGGGGAATACTCTTAAAAATATTATATTTGAGCTAAACAATCACCATGCGGATCTAAGTCCAGAGGTGAGAAAGAAAATGGAAAGCTCCATCAAAATGATGGAAATAGAAATGATGAAATCCGATCAATATATTACTAATCTAAAAAAAGAATTAAAAGACGCCAAGTTTCAAGCTACTAATTACGCACTCATGCTTAGCGAGAATAAAGGCGCTATTCAGGGTGGAGTGGTCTCGCAAAGAGAAGATATACTTCAGTTAGCTGCGTCGGACAGCGATTTCAGTCTGACTGAGCTTCCATCTCTGTCACCAACGGATTATCTTGATCATGAAAAAATCATGCAGGAGATCAGGCAGCTAAGAGGCAATAATACCGCTCAGCGCGGTATCATTGCCAAACTTGAAAGTGAACTCTTGTTAGTTAAAGACTCACTTTTAGAGACGGAGGATGAAGGTGTTCGTCTAGAAAAACAAAAAGAAGTTAATCGTTTAACACGGCTTGTTAAAGAGTGCGAAGGATGTATTGAAATATTAGAAAGTGAAGTTGATCATCTCTATTTGCAATTACAGGAGCGTGGCGCTCCAAATACAGCGTCTGATATTAACGTAAATATGGATGCTAAAGAGGGAGAGGATGGCCAGTTCGCTGGTGACGAAAACGATGTTATTAAGCTGAGCTTTGAGCTGGAAGAAATGGCTAAAGAGATGGAAAAAATTGCTTTTCAATACAGGCAAACTCATTCGGTCAACCAATTTATTTATGAAATTATTCAGTGTAAGAGCGTTGATGATTTAGCAAAATATATAGTTCAATTTATCAAGGAGTTTAATGCTCTTGCAGGTTTTTCCATTAATTCCACAGCAGGGTCTGCAGATTATTTTCCTGCGCATATTTTTAATGAAAATATGAAGGGGCTGGTAAAGTCGTTTTCGTTTCAAGATCCGGTTTTCTATTTGGGTGAAGGAACATTATTTTCCAGTAAAAAATTATGTTTAATGCTGTTGTCAGATCCCACGCAAACTAAACCTTTGAGTGAAACAACGCTTCAGGGATTAGTGCGAGTGGTAGATGATCATGTGCATCATTTAGAATCTGAAAGCATATTGACTCAAAGGTCTAAAGGCTTGGCATCTTGGATCGAATCCACTAAAAATCATTTGGCTGATTTAGATATTCAATATGCCTTTCAAGTTGAAGA
>CAUOQW010000562.1:0-2546 GCA_963506825.1 uncultured Cellvibrio sp. | reverse complement strand
TAATGTGAAAACCCTTCGACAGGCTCAGGGTGAGCGGTGAGCTTCTAGTGCCTAAGGGAATTATCGAAATTGGGTGACATCTATCGGCTATGATTGTAGTAATATCCTAAAAATATTTGATTAATTGATTGTTTTTACAGGTTTTATTGCATGGACTTACTGAACCAACTTATGTTGTTTGGCGGTGCGCTGTTTATTATCAGCATCCTCGCCAGCACCTTGTCGCCGCGCATGGGTATGCCTTTGCTCTTGGTGTTTTTGATTATTGGTATGTTGGCGGGTGAGGATGGCTTTTTAGGTCTGCAATTTCAAAATGTAAAAGCTGCCTATTTTATGGGCACCTTGGCGCTCGCCGTGATTTTGTTTGATGGTGGTTTACGTACAGAAATTCATCTCTTTCGTGTGGGTTTACGGCCTGCGCTATCGCTTGCAACTATAGGTGTGGTGATTACCGTGGGTGTCTGTGGCGCGCTGGCGGCGTGGATTCTCGGATTATCTTGGGTACATGGTCTTTTATTGGGCGCGATTGTTGGTTCTACCGATGCCGCTGCCGTTTTCTCGGTACTGACCATGCAGGGGCTCGCACTTAAGTCGCGTGTGGGGGCGACCTTGGAAATTGAATCGGGTCTTAATGATCCTATGGCCGTCTTTCTTACCATCATGTTGGTTGAATTGATGGTGACCAAACAGGCCAACTTCAGTTGGTTGATGTTGGGTGATTTTGCGTGGGAAATGGGGGCTGGTACGGTCGTTGGTTTAGTCGGTGGGCGAGTCTTGGCCTATGGAGTAGAGCGATTACAGCTCAGCGCAGGGTTGTATCCACTGCTAGCACTTTTTGGCGGTGTCTTTATTTTTGGATTAGCGGCCGTTATGCATGCCAGCGGTTTCCTTGCTGTTTACCTAGCGGGATTGATGGTCGGCAATCGCGTTACCCATGGTCTTTACAATATTCAGCGCTTTCACGATGGTTTTGCGTGGCTGGCGCAAATCAGTTTGTTCCTAATGCTCGGCTTATTAGTGTCGCCGCATAAATTAGTGGATTATGCTTCCAGTGCAATGTTGGTAGGCGTGTTGTTGATGTTTGTGGCGCGCCCCTTGGCGGTCTGGTTGTGTCTTTTGCCGTTCCAATTTTCATGGCAGGAAAAAACCTTTATCAGTTGGGTAGGGCTGCGCGGAGCTGTGCCGATTGTGCTGGCCATGTTCCCATGGTTGGCGGGAGTGCCGGAGTGGAATTTCTTTTTTAATATTGCCTTTTTTATCGTGTTAATTTCACTTTTGGTACAAGGTTGGACGGTTGGGCCTATGGCCAAGTGGCTTAATTTGAATGTGCCTACGAGCAGCTCGCGGGTACAGCGGGTTGAGTTGGGGATTCCGGGGCAAGTGGGCCATGAATTTGTGGGCTATAAATTAGCCGAAGGCAGCCCAGCATTGCGGCGCACGGTAGGCAATTTGCATTTGCCACATAAAGTACAGTTGTTGTGTTTGCTGCGCGATGGCAATCCTGTTGCTTTGTTGCCAGAGCAAAAGCTTTTAGCGGATGATCATATTTTTTTGTTGAGTTTACCGGCTGAATTGGAAGCGCTTGATAAAATGTTGGTGGGTATGCAAGAAAATGAACGTCTATCGGCGCAGGCATTCTTCGGTGAGTTTGTGCTTACATCGCGCGCTAAGTTGTCGGATCTGAGCATGGTCTACAATTTTCCTGTTCCGCCGGAAATGGCAAACTGGAGTATTGCGCGTTACATCTTCAGTAAATATCGTCAGCCGGTAGTGGGCGATAGGGTAACGCTTGGGCAAGTTGAATTTGTAGTGCTCTCAATGAAAAATCAGCGGCTTATAAAAGTGAGTTTGAAGCTGCACAAATAATCTGAGCTGTATATCAAAAGAATTTGGTGCATTTTTTATTCGTAAAGCCCTGAGATCTGCACCAAAATTGCCTCTCGCTGCTGCGATTTACACAAACTGTACTAAGCTTTAGGGAAAATATTGATTATCCAATAATAAGGATGGGAGTGTGTAAGATGGCTTGGTATGCAAATATTTCGTTTCGATGGAAGTTGGGAATTCCATTGATTTTATTGGTCTTACTATTTTTATATGTAGGTCTCTACTCTGTGCGTTCAAGCAGCCTTTTGGCGAGGGATGCAAAGACTATCGCAAAAGTGAATTTGCCTGAAATCCAGTTATTGATTCAGGCAGATCGCGATTTGTATCAAGCGCTCATCGCAGAGCGCGCGCTGTTATCGCCTAACCTCAACCCCCAGCAAGTGACAACCTATCTTAAAGAACACAAAGATAACCTTCAGCAAGCACATGACCGCGCACTCAAATCCCTAGAAACTTCAGATACAGGTACCCAGGCAGAACGCGAGGAATATTTGGGTTATTTGCAAAATTGGCAGCGAATTTCTGAGTCTATTGTACAAAGTGCTAGTAATGCTGACGAAGCAACTCGCACCAGTTTAATAGCCCGTTCTTTGGGTGAGAGTTTTGATACTTTTGCAAAAGCGAGAGGCTTTTTGGATGAGTTAGAAGAACGGCGCTTG
>CAUOQW010000561.1:0-2546 GCA_963506825.1 uncultured Cellvibrio sp. | reverse complement strand
GGGTGACGCATACAAATTACATCGCTGTAACCGGAAAGTACGCGTGCGGTATCGTAGAGCGATTCGCCTTTGGTAATTGAAGAACTTTCAAAACCCGTAGTCTCGCGCACATTGCCGCCCAGCAAGTTAAAGGCGGCGCCAAAGCTTACCCGCGTGCGCGTACTCGGTTCAAAAAACATATTGCCTAGAATGGCACCCTCTAACACGCGCGTGACTTTTTTGCGCAGCGCGTAGGGCTCCATGGCATCGGCCACGTCAAAGATTCGCTTAATATCAGCACGTTCAAATTGTTTGATGGAGAGAATGTGAGCGCCAGTAAAGTTCACAGTGAGTCCTTAAAGCTGAGGGTGGACAGATGGCAAGCGCGATAGGCTTGCCGGAGATGATCTAGCGCCGCATTTTAACGATAGATGCGGGTAGCACCAATGATTTTTATCAATATCGGCTGAATTAATGCCAATGCTCTTAATGCCAATCTACAGGCGAGAGGGGAATCTGGCTGGTATCGGCAATTCTTTGCTTGGTGGGTAAGGAGGCTTTTACTTTTGCCAAGGCCATAAGCGCGGTGGCGCGATAGGTAGTGAGTTTGCCGCCCATCACCGAGATAAACCGTGGGCAGGCTTCATTATCTACCTCAAACAGAACCTCACGAGTGCGCGAAAAGGCAGATTGCTCGCTACGCGGTAAAACCCGCAGGCCAGCAAAACTATCCACTTGGTTCATATCAATCGCAAGCCGTGGGAAGTAATGCTGCAAAACCTCCAAGAGGTAATCGCGCTCTTCAATAGAACACTGGGCTTTTTCAGGTGCGCCATAGTGAATTTTTTCAGTGGTGCCTAACATCAACTTACCCTGCCACGGCAGCGCGAATACGGCACGTTTATCTTGCGGGGCTTCTAAATAAAAATAGTTTTTCAACAGTTGCGGCAGAATCAAATGGCTGCCCTGCACCAAGTCGACTTTGGGCAAATACATATCGGGTTCAATGCCTGAAATCACATCGCTCACCCAAGGCCCAGCACAATTTACCAGTACGCGACAACTGACAGTTTTAAAGCCGTACTCGCTTTCAAATTCCACCAAGCAAGACTGAGCATTAATATGGGCTTTTACAAAACAGCCTGGAATTTCACAGTCTGCACCTAACTCCATAGCCGAGTGAAGTACGGCACGGGTAAGAGCTGCATCATCAGTTTGGGCTTCGGAATAGCGGAATACCGCTTCTAAATCATCTTGTTTAAGATCATCTAAAGCGTCCCATTGGGATTTGGGCAAACTGCGAAACATGCTGTTGGAATCAAAACCGGATAACAGCGAATAGAGGCTCAAGCCAGCGCGAATAGTGTGCGGGCTGCGTTTGGCATTTTTATACACAGGGATGTGTAACGATTGCAGCTTGTACATATCTGGCGCTTGCCTGTGTAAAAGTGCGCGCTCACGCAAACTCTCGCGCACCAAACCAAATTGGCCGCTCTCAAGATAACGTAAACCACCATGAATTAACTTTGAAGACTTACTGGACGTACCCGCCGCTGGTGAAGATTGCTCCAACACTAATACGGTATAACCTGCTGCCGCTGCTGCTTGGGCGACTCCCGCGCCCTGAATACCTGCTCCTATCACGACGAGATCATATTTCATCAGAAGAGTCCAACCGGAAGATCGCTCAAGTTTAGCTGAGTTTAATATAAATTAAATAACTAATTTTTCGATTATTTTGATTATTTTGTACTAAGCCAACGACTCATAACCTTTTGCCATACATCGAACGATTTTATGAGAGATGGGTTCGGCTGCGGTTGAAAAACATCTTCGTCGGCAATGTATTCCCAAGCTTCAGGAATAGCAGCGGCCATGCAGGCGATGCCCTGCAAGGTTGCATCAGTATTTTCACTGCGATGCACAGGAGCTTGCAACAAATCGGCCAGCTTTTGACAAAGGCCATCTGCTCTACTGATACCGCCGCTGATATAAATTTTTTGTGCACTGCCTAATTCATCCATCAAGTGAACATTAATGGCAATTTGAAAAATAATGGATTCCAACCACGCAAGAACTTTTTCATCGGCTGAAAGTTTTTCACTGAATTGTGATTGCACATCGGTTCGCCAATAAGGCGCGCTTAATCCACCTACTGCGTTTAAAAAATAACATTCGCCTTCTGAGCTAAGCGCTAAAGCTTTATTAATGTCAGCGGGCGTAATTTGCATGCCTGTGTGTTCTTGTAAAAAGCTTATGGCTGACGCTGCGCCGTTAACAGTGGCCTCCCACACGTATAAAGATTTTGGCGAAACGCTCACCGAACTCATTTTAAAATCATCCGCGAGTTCTGCGGCATAACAAGTAGGCGATGAAAGTTCAATTGTATCGGCATCAAGATTATTTTTCGGCAACCACAAAGGGCTAACCAACAATCCTTCTGGCGCGTGGAAGTTTTCGCTTAAACGCTGAATAAATGCACCCGTGCCTATATTAATATAACAGGCCGTTTTCTCCGGTTGCCCGCGTGCAAAGAGCGATGCACCTTGATCGCGAGCGCTAGCAGT
>CAUOQW010000560.1:0-2549 GCA_963506825.1 uncultured Cellvibrio sp. | reverse complement strand
TGCAAGGTTGGTGTCTGGGAATTTACCCATATCTTCTGCAGAAATGGCGTCAACCACACCTGCTGAGTCGCGTTTAATATCCATAGCGGCTTGCAAGCTCGCCTTGATACCGGTAATTACGATCTCATCGCCTTCGTCTTGGGCAAATGCAATGCTGCTTAAACCTAAGGTTGAAGAGGCTACCAAGGTAGCGAGAAGTTTTTTCTTAAAGCTAACTGTTTTGTACATGGAGTTCTCCTTTAAATCATTAGAAATTATATTTTCCGGTACTACAGTCTTGGCATTGTAGAAGTTTGTAAATGCCAAAACCCGCTCCTTTGGAGGAGGAGCCATTTTATTAGGTGATTGAATACAGGAATCACTTAATAAAAATCTTGTCGGCTACGACTTCTATAGAATTAATTAGAATAAAGATCGGAGCACAAAAATCGTGTAACCGTTCACATAGCCGTAAATGGCGTTGTCTTGGGTCAAAAAAGACAGCGCTGTCAAATGTCGCACAAACCCAGACCCTTATGCAATATATTTGTATGGAAAGTGAGCTGCGATTTACGGTCGTTGCTGATTGCTTTCGCTAAATGCGAGGGTGAATAAGCAGGGGGAATATATGTAGATGAGGGGTAAATTACTGTGATGAAATCCAGCTTATTTAGGTTGTTATGCATTCATTATTATCCTTGGGAGATTGTGTGAACCTACAACTCGGTGTTGGAAGAATATAGTCTGCAAATGTAAATAAATCTAATTTTCCCCCTCTTTTTTATCCTTTTAAAAGCCCGCTTTTTAAACCTCTGTGGTTCTGTTGGGTCATTTTCCGTCTATCCGAACGCCATAAAAAATAAAAAATCTCCACTTTGTGCTGTAAGCATTTTTGCCTTTTAAAGTTATAACCTTTTGATATTTATGAAAATAGTATGTTCCCACTTAAAGTTAATTTAAGTGAACCTCCCATGTTTGACAAAAAACCTATAGTGGGACGATGGCTTTCTGTGACTTTGCGAATATAAACCGCGGTCAAGCCCTAAGACGGCCACCCAAAATGATAAGACCAGTGTGGTAACTGGCTTGAAGGATAGCGGCAATCCCAGGAGAGCGGCGCCAACTCGCGGTTACGATAACAATAACGGTTTGAGGAATTACTCCATGCAAAAAACAGTAAACTTTAAAAAGAAAATTATCGCTAGCGCCATTGCTTCATTGGTGGGTGTCAGCGGTATGGCTTTCGCACAAGACGAAGGCGAAGAAATCGTCATCACTGGTATCAAGGCGTCGTTACAGCGCGCTGTGGATATCAAGCGTGACGCAGCGGGTGTTGTTGATGCCATCTCTTCAGAAGACATCGGTAAAATGCCCGATGCCAACTTAGCCGAATCGCTACAACGTATCACCGGTATTTCTATTGACCGTACTAACGGTGAAGGTGCAAGGTTGACTTCTCGTGGTTTCGGCCCAGCGTACAACCTAGTTACTATGAATGGCCGTCAATTGTCATCAGCGTCAATCGGTGAAGGTTGGGAAGTTGATAGCTCTCGTTCATTCGACATGAGCAACATTGCATCTGAATCTGTTTCAGGCGTACAAGTGTACAAAACCGGTAAGGCAAGCGTTCCTACCGGTGGTATTGGTGCAACGGTAAACATTTCAACCGCTAAACCATTCGATACTGAAGGTTTTAAAGCCTCAATCGGCGGTAAAGCCCTGTATGATCAATCTACTGACGTTAACGAAGAAATCACACCAGAATTGTCTGGCTTTGTAAGCTGGTCGAATGACACCTTTGGTGCGTCATTGTCTTTGACCCACCAAGAGCGTAACAGCGGCCGCTCTGGTTTTGGTAATAGTGGTTGGGGTGATAAGCAGCAACGCTACGTAAACGGCGATATATTCAACAGCGGTTATACTCCGGGTGCTGTTATCGTTAATGAGCCAACCAAAGCCACTCCAAATGTTCCTGGAACGGGTGAATTGGCTACACGTCTTCAAGAGGCAAATTTCTTTCACACTGACACATCACGTGAGCGTGACAACGCTTTGTTGACATTGCAATTCAAGCCTAATGATAAAATTACGGCAACGCTTGATTTCATGAGTGTGCAAACCAAAATCCAATCGCAACAGGCAATTTATTCTCTATGGTTCTCTGATGGTGCATGGCCAACGAATGCTGTGCAGTGGGATAATAGCTCAATCAGCACAGCACCTCTTTACGGATGGCAGGCGAATCCAACTGGTTCCCCGCGCGATATCGCGTTGAAAAACTCTTTGCGTTCCGCTAAGAACAAATTGGAAGACATAGGCTTTAACGTAGCTTATCAAGCGACCGATGAGCTGAGCTTTGAGGTCGATTATCACAAGGGTGAATCAAGCGCTACTCCTTGGGGTGCGCCAGGTTCAAACATTACCCTCGGTATAGGTGTAAACACCTTGCTGGCCCAGGGTTTGGATATGAGTGGTGATCTGCCTCTTATTGCAAGTGTCGTCAAAAACGGCGCCATCAAGAAGAGTGATGTGGGTTCAACCATTAGCCAATTGGTTAATGCTCGTACTTG
>CAUOQW010000559.1:0-2550 GCA_963506825.1 uncultured Cellvibrio sp. | reverse complement strand
GGATAATTAGCAGCAAGCTCATCCATACTTTCAACACAATTCACTTTTCCATTAAATGTCCATGCCGCTTTTTTAGCGTTGCGTGTCAAAACGGTTACTCGCTGCCCATCAGCAATAAAGGCATTCACTAATAGCTGACCAATAAAACCCGTCGCACCTGTTACCAACACACTTTCACTTGCATCGCTAAATTGTAATGTCATGTTCTTTCCCTCATGTTGTGTGCGCTTGCCCAAACTATAAGCAGCAAACCCATCGCGAATACCCGAAAGCCCAACACCAACTCCGCAGAGTGCTAAAAAAATACTCAACGCACCTTGGTACTCCCACTGCAATTCAGTCGGTTGCGCATACCAACTGGGAAAGGTTAAGGCCAACAAGGTAATAAAGGCACCGCCATTTATCGCCAACACCGTGTGAGTAACGCGCTCAGTGGCAGGTAACAAACGTGTTCTGTCTTCAATCACAAAATCCCACAGCGTTAGCAATATTTCTACACTGAAAATCACCATCAACAGCACAGCCCAAAGGCCATGCCATTTCCATGCAGATAACCCGATAAACAATATGCTGTAAAAGCTTGCGCGCGTAGCGTGAATCCATAATTCTTTGCGCGCACTGCTGCGGCTCGGCAAAGCCTCGGTAAATTCGTGGTGATATAAAGTATCAAACGCGCCCAACAAACCTTGTGCGGCCATTAATTGCAATGCGAATAAATGAGTATTCATGCAGACTCCACTGCTGCTATAAATTTTGCTTCAGGCTTCACTGCTGGCAATTCATGGAATACACCGACTTGCGTAAAAGTCGTCCCAAATAAGCAATGTTTGATTTCAATACGAATATTAAACTGACCTGGATTATCATTGCGATGACATAAAAATGTTTTTCCCGGCGTTAATATTCCAGGCAAGGGAATACGGAAGCCGAAGATATCCCAAAAATAACCATCGCTAGTAAAGTACAAATTACCTTCGTGAACATGCAATACCAGCTTCATGCCTAAACCAGCACCTACATATTCCAGCACTTCACCTTTTTCGCTTTCACTCATATAGGACGTAAATTGAATCGGCTTGCGATTATGCAAACGATAAATACGCTGTTTAAAAATAAACGGGCAATCAGGCTTGGAATAAACTTGAATATCCACTGGGAAATTTTTATCGCTGTAAGGAATTAATGCGCCTTTTATAAAAGGCATGGTAATTAAACCGAGAAACTTACCAATACGCGAACAACTTAGCTCACTCAAAAATCCAGTGTAATACAGTGGCGCACCTACGCCGGGATTTTTCGCAAAGCGCGCTTGAATATCAACATGTAATTTTTTCCATTCATCGCCTAATATTTTTCTAAACAATTCACCTTCAGATGGATTAACACCATTCATACACTTATCCCTACGCATTAAATTACATGTTTACGATCTAACAGCCATAAAATCACCAAGGGAGGCAGCATCAGCGCAAGTGCAATCAAGTCCACCCACACATGCAGCCACAAATCTATTTGCAGTGAAATCAACATATCTTGCGGCGCCCACAACATTAAGCCCACTATCATCCATGCCCACACAACAGCATTGCGATACTTGTTGCCTAAATAAGTGAGCACACCCATAAAAATGGCAAGATTTTGCAAAGTCGCACCAAATAAACTTAACCACCAAACCTGCAATGCATGAGCATGAACTGTTAGATCACCAAAACGCGTTAAAATGGAAGCGTGGTAATCATCAAGGAAATAAAAACTGGAAAACCAAGCCAACAACACGCCGCCCACAAAATGGCCGAAGGTGATGAGGTACAGCCAACGGATTAACCAAGGTCTTAATGTTTGTAAGTTCATTGAATATCCTTAACGCAGCATAAAAAACATTTAATAGTTAGTATCGGAAATAACCGGAGTTAACAATCCGCTGTAAGACAATACTTCACCAAACATCGGCAAATTGAATCCAACGTAAAATCTATACTTTTCATTTTCAATTTTTTTGTATGCATTAAGACGCGGCACAAAATAACGCGGGAGAGTGAGCTTGTTAAACTTAATATTTAAACAGCGCCAATACCAACCACCCTCTTTTATATCAACAGTTAAGTGAAATTTAAAAATTCCAGTAGTTTCTACCCAATATCCATTTTTCAAATTTCCTATAGGTAAAAATACCGAACGCATTTGGCTTGCATTAAAGCATCTATCCCAATGCAGCCCATCTGTATGATGCGTTATGGAAACTGAAAATAATTGCTCACACTGATCAACTGGAATCGCAAGCTTATTAGCAAGACGCCGGCCTAAATAACCTGCAATTCCATTAGCAAATTGCACATTGACCTTGCCTGACAAAACACCGCCGGTTTTATGCAATTGCTGTAAGAGAGGATGAAGCTCAACAAATTTTTCGCCAAACCAATCACTTACCAAACTACTGTCCATATCCCACCCCATTAAACCACGCCATACATAAACAGCACTAAAGCTCTCTAATCGAAAACCCCATATAAGCAATTGATAAATTTTTGCCTTCTTGCAGCTTGAGCTTAT
>CAUOQW010000558.1:0-2550 GCA_963506825.1 uncultured Cellvibrio sp. | reverse complement strand
TTGGTTAAGGCGCCGGGAATACCGGTAGCCGCATCGCCACCGGCTTTAGATTCAATTAATTTCTGTTCGCTGCGCACCGCTGGTAAATCGGGGTTAAAGGTTTCGGCGGCCTGCTCTACTGCGGTGAAATCTATATCGGCACTCACCTGGGTGCGAAATTTGCCATTGCCCACCACGGGCTCCAGAATTCCGGTGATGCGTTTCATCACCGATTCTTCAACGGTTTTAGCGTAGTCATGCTGCTTGGTGGCGAGCATTAAATCTTGGCTATCTTCGCCGGTTGAAATCAAATCGCCGTGTTGATCTACCACAGTCACATCAGCCATTTTCAAATCAGGCACGCTGGAGGCCACCAAATTCATAATGGCTTTGACTTGCGCAGGTTCCACACTTCTACCGGCAAATACTTCTACAAAAACAGAGGCTGTGGGTTTAGACGCATCGCGAACAAAAACGGTTTTTTTAGGAAGGGCGAGATGCACACGGGCACTGCGAATACTGCTGATGCTGGTGATGGTACGAGCCAGCTCGCCTTCAATACTGCGTTGGTAGCGAGTGCCTTCTACAAACTGGCTGGTGCCGAGCGGCTGTTCTTTATCCATCAATTCAAAGCCGGGGGTTTTGGTTCCGGGCAAACCGACTTCGGCCAACTTTAAACGCGCCATGTGAATATCGTCGGCGGCAACCAAGACGGCGCCGGTATTGCTATCCAACTTGTATTTAATTTGGCTTTGTTCCAGCACTTGTACCACGCTGGCTGCATCCAAGTTATCCATACGTCCCAACAATGGGCGGTAATCTTCACTTTGCGTCCAGAGTACGACGGCAAAACCTATAGCCACGCTCGCGGCCAAAGCGACCATGAGCCCCACCTGACGGAATAAATTCAGGCTACTAAAACCTTCAGCTAAATCACCGCCGCGGCCTCTTGCTGTAGCGGGAAGATTAGATGCATCTGCTGTGGCCATATCGAAAACCTTTTATGAATTTACGTGAAACCTAAGACCTAAAACCTGAGACTTAAAAGTCGCCTGCAATTAAATAGGCATGCTCATCACATCTTTGTAAGCTTCAACTAATTTGTTGCGCACTTGCACCATCGCCTGAAAAGAAACTGAGGCTTTTTGCGAGGCAATCATCACATCAGTAATGTCCACACCCGCCACTCCTTTTTCATAGGCCGTTGCCATGGCGCTAGAGTCTTTTTGTACTTCATTCACGTTATTGATTGCTTTGGTCATCAGATCGCCAAAGCTCGGCACCTTATTGCCTGTATCAACTTGTAAATTATTTAACCCACGGTTAATACCCACATCGCCATTGACTAAAGCTTGCGGGCGCTGAAACACCTGAGTTTGCGATTTAATACTGCGCATTTCACCAAGAAGACGATTGATATCAACACGATCTACCATGGGATTCTCCTACGAATACGAGCAATAAAAGCTACGACAAAAAATTGGCAACTAGCCTGATTGCAGGGAATATTGCACAAAGCAGGCCAAAACTTGCCGCATGGCAAGTCTTGGCCAAGCGCTCAAATTCCGAGCAAGCTTTTTTGAAAATCTAGCCACAAAAGTGTCGCCATTTCTTCATGGAGCTGTCATCAAGTTGCGTTAGTTTTTAGTCTCCGTTTAGTCCTAAATAGAGGAGATAAGTCATGAACCACGCACTGCAAATACATGAGAGCAATGTCATTGACCAAGCCATGGCGGCTTTTTTAAGGGATGCAGTGCAAGCCAAAGGCAAGCACAAAAAAAAAAAACCAATATGGAATGTAGACGAAAACTGGAAATTAAATGGGAGGAAAAACGTTTAGCGCGGGAGATTTCAGAGTTTGACTTCAACTAAACATGAGCAGATAGACTTTATCGTTTGGTGTTTTTAAGTTGGATAAGAGTGCGACGCGAGGTTTTGAGTATTTCCTCTCCCTCTTTGAAGCTGGGCATTTGGTAAAACAATTTATCGAAGGAGCCATCTTGCTGAGCAATTTTAAGGCCGCGCTCAAGTCTATCTGCCAATTTGATGTTCGTTTTATTAACAAAAAAACAATAGGGAATCGGCGTATCGTAACTGAGCAGCAAACTTTCTTCTTTTACCAAATCGTAGTCTTTATAGGTTTCAGTGTCGTAACCTATTTCGTGTAAACCGCGCGATATAAAGTGAAAACGTCGCGCCGCTAACATTTTAAATAGCCCAAAATAACTGGACGTTGCCACTACCGTAAAGCCGTTATCCTTCATGATCATACCGTCAGTCCAGTGCTCGCCGGAGCCGACGGTAAATTTCTTTAAATCATTCAAACTTTGCACTTGGTTAAACAGTGGTTGTGAACCTTTGGTAATCAAAAGCACGCGAAAATTATTCAAATTTTTAAGCAGGTCTACCGGTACCACTCGCATTTGCTCTTCTCGCTCACGGGTGGCAGATGCCCACATTACATCAATACCAGCACCCGCGATAATCATCGCCCGGTCGCGCGCTATACCGCCACCATGGTTGTTATGAACCAACTTATAATCGCCATCGGTTGCTCGGGTTTTATCTAAT
>CAUOQW010000557.1:0-2554 GCA_963506825.1 uncultured Cellvibrio sp. | reverse complement strand
CGAAACCGCTTATGACGTAAATGAACGCACTGAAAATATAGGTGCCCGTCGTTTACATACTATCTTGGAACGTTTGCTTGAAGATGTTTCGTTTGATGCTGGCACAGAAAAAAACGCTATCGAAATAAATGCTGCCTATGTAGAAGCGCATTTAGGTGAACTGGCGAAAAATGAAGATTTGAGTAGGTATATTCTCTAGTGTAGGTTGGGCAGTCATGCCCAACATTTCTACAAGCGAAAACTCTTGCCACCAACATTAGGAATGTTGGGCATTGCTGCCCAACCTACAAATACAATGCAAAAAGCCCCAACAAAAATTCAGCTGCATAAACAATCCCAACAATTGGAGTTGCATTTTGGCACCGAGGTTTTCAGTTTAAGCGCAGAATTTTTGCGGATCCACTCACCCAGCGCAGAAGTCATGGGGCACGGACCCAATCAAGCGGTATTGCAGTTTGGCAAAAAGGATGTTGGCATCAGCAAAATTGAACGCGCTGGTAATTACGCGCTTAAATTATTTTTTGACGATGGCCATGACTCCGGAATTTATACGTGGAGTTACTTGTACGAGCTGGGTACTACGCAAGAAAAACTCTGGCAAGAATATCTGGATGCATTAGTGCATGCAGGAAAAACGCGAGAGAAGGACACCAGTATTGTAAAATTCATTAATTAAATTTCCGCTCATCCTGAACTCGTAGGTACGATTACGCTGCGCTCATCGTACCTACGGACTAATCACCACTCTCTACGCTATTCTTCAATGGCTCCACGTCAGCACACCCGTGTAAGCCGTCAGCAAAATCACCAAGCCAAACGCAATGCGATACCACGCAAATACTTCGTAAGTATGATTCGCCACAAAGCGCACTAATGTTCTTACCGCTAACCATGCACTGAAAAAAGCAGTGATAAAACCCGCCGCAAACATGGGGAAATCACTCGCGTGCAACAAATCGCGGTGTTTATAAACGTCATAAAAAGTTGCTGCAAACATAGTAGGCACGGCGAGGAAGAAAGAAAATTCCGCCGCAACTTTACGATCCAAACCAATAAACAAACCGCCGATAATAGTTGCCCCCGAACGCGAGGTTCCGGGCACCATAGATACCACCTGAAACAAACCTACCTTCAATGCATCTTTCCACGTCATATCATCCACATCAGCCACTCGTACTTGATGCTTGCGGCGCTCGGCCCAAAGTATCACCAAGCCACCTAAGATCAACATAGTCGCCACGCTAATGGCGTTGAACAAATAGGTTTTGATAATGGAGATAAACAGTAAACCCATAACCGCCGCGGGTAGAAAAGCGATAAGTAAATTGAGAATAAAACGCTGCGATTTATTGTCCTTAAACATACCCAGTGCGACATGAGTGAACTTACGTCTGTACTCCACCACCACCGCTAAAATTGCACCCAGCTGAATCGCAATTTCAAACACGCGACCATCGTTGTGAAAACCCATCAAATCACCCACGACAATTAAATGGCCCGTACTAGAGATCGGCAAAAACTCAGTAAGCCCTTCCACAATACCGAGCAAAATAGCCTGTAAAATAGTTTCCATAAATATTCCTAAAAATTCAAAGTCACGCAAAAAGTGCGCCCATACTAGCCTCGCCCCATCTAAACGGCAATTATTGTGCACTACTCTTTGTTACAAGCTCACTCACATTTGCAAGCTGATGCAATAAGATTATGATTACCTCACTTACCAGCCAAGCTGGCTTTTTGTGGAGACTTACTATCTTGTGGAGACTTACCATGCCAAATTTTTTTACACGTATATTCATAATGAGCATGGCGCTTATATTTGCACTCACATTAAGCGGTTGCGCCACTAATAAAGTCACGCAAGATTACAAACCCGATACGGATTTTCGCCCCTACAAAACCTTCAGCTGGCACAACTTTTCTTCTGATGTCGTCAGTGCCGATCAATTAGCCATTCAACGTGCCGTTGAACAACAACTAACGCAACAAGGATTTGAACTTGTCTCAGGTTTATCAGACTTGGTGCTGGACTTAAGCATTATTAAACAAACTGCCTCGGCAAGTTCTACCGGACTGGGTATTTCAATTGGCTTGCCTATAGGTCGCCACGGCTCTATAGGGTTAGGCACCAGCAAACTACTGGGCAATGAATCTAAAGTGGCCGCCTTAATTATTTTGGATATCACTGCGCAAGCCAGTGGTCAAATTTTATGGCGCGGCACTGCAGAGAATATCCCCCTCAGTACTTTCACCTTGCACAACCAAGCAAAATTGAATGCAACATTACGCAAGTTAATTGAGCAGTTCCCGCCTAAATCAGCCAACTAAACCCGAAACATATTCCGCAATAATTAACCAACAAAAAAGGCCTTGCGCTCCAGTAGCACAAGGCCTTTTTTAAACGAAAGCTATAGCAACAATCATTGTTGTCGAATTCGATTCACTATAGAGGTGGTTGAACAGTTCTCAAAAAAGCGCAGCACTTTTACATTGCCGCCATGATCCTTAACGATGGCTCCCCCCACAATTTGATCAGCACGATAATCACCGCCCT
>CAUOQW010000556.1:0-2561 GCA_963506825.1 uncultured Cellvibrio sp. | reverse complement strand
GCGTTTACCGGTGCGTAAATAAAATGGAATATTCGCCCAACGGGAGTTGTCGATATGCGCGCGAATTGCCACGAAGGTTTCGGTGTTGCTGGGCGCACCCAACTCATCCAAATAACCTGGCACAGTCTTACCACCCATTTCACCAGTAACATACTGGCCGCGCACAGTGTTAAAGCGCACAGTGTTGCCGGTTAAGGGACGCAAGCTTTCCAATACTTTTAATTTCTCGGCGCGAATACGCTCAGCGGTCATTTTGTTGGGCGACTCCATGGCCACCAAACACAACAATTGCAAAATATGGTTTTGAACCATATCGCGCAGTGCACCAGCACCATCGTAGAAGCCCGCACGACCTTCCAAACCTACTTTTTCAGAGATCGTGATTTGCACGTTATCAATGGCGCGTGCATCCCAGAGGTGTTCAAAAATACCGTTGGCAAAACGCAATGCCAACAGGTTTTGCACCGCTTCTTTACCAAGGTAATGGTCGATACGGAAAATTTGGGTTTCTTCGAAATATTCAGCAATACTGCTGTTAATTTCTTCGGCGGTTTTAGCATCGTAACCAAGCGGCTTTTCTACCACCACACGTGAGGTTTTGGTGATCAAACCTGATTCGTGCAAATGTTTGCAGCACTCGCTAAATACCGATGGAGGAGTAGAAAGATAAAACACGCGTTGACGGTTATCGCCGCTGTTAAGCAGCTCAGCCATGGCGGCCCATTTGTCATCGAGAGTCGAAATATCAACGAAAATAGGGAAAATAATAGGGGCAAATTTGTCCCAAGCGTCAGCGTCAAATTCACCTTTATTAAGATGTTCTTGGGCGGCATCGCGCACTATAGTTTTGTAATCAGCAACCATTTGCGCTTTGCGCAAGGTTGGAATAATACGAGTACCTTCAGGCAATTCGCCATTGCGATGGGCGCGGAACAAACCCGGGATTAATTTGCGCAGCGCCAAGTCACCGGCGGCACCAAAAAGAACAAAATCAAAGGCTTCAAGCATGGGATTATCCTGTCAATACGGTCTTAATCAACTACTGAACGGATGAAGCTAGGCTTCACCGGTATTTAATACTGCTTAATTACTGAATGAACAGATCCTTTGCGCGGCGCCGACAATCTGCGAATTTACCAAGTAAAAACGGTAGCGCCTTCTTCTGCCAAACCAACTGCTGCACGCAAAGGTGCAAACAATTCACGCCCCATACCTTGATGGCTGGCCGCTAAATCAGCGGTGGCATGTTGGCGTTTACTCAATTCTTCATCGCTAATCAATAAGGTCAAAGTGCCTGCTTCTGCATCCAACTCGATCATATCGCCGTTTTGCACAAGGGCGATTGGCCCTTTATCCAAGGCTTCTGGCGAGATATGAATGGCGGCTGGAATTTTACCAGACGCGCCCGACATACGGCCATCGGTCACCAAGGCGACTTTAAAGCCGCGATCTTGCAATACGCCGAGCGGTGGCGTGAGCTTGTGCAACTCTGGCATGCCACAGGCTTTTGGGCCTTGGAAGCGCACGACTGCAATAAAATCTTTATCCAATTCACCGCGTTTAAACGCAGCCTGCATTTCTTCTTGCGCATGAAACACTATGGCTGGCGCAGTTACTTTGCGGTGTTCAGCTTTTACCGCTGACACTTTAATAATGGAGCGACCGAGGTTGCCTTTCAGCAAACGCATACCGCCATCAGCAGTGAAGGGTTTGGTTGCAGGGCGCAAAACCGCATCATCCAAACTTTCAGCAGGGGCATCGCGCCAAACCAAATTGTCGCCATCGAGGAACGGCTCTTTGGTGTAGGGCTCTAAGCCGCCAGCACCCATCACGGTTTTAACATCGTCATGCAACAAACCAGCTGAACGCAGTTCGCGCATCAAGTAGCCCATACCACCTACGGCTTGAAAGCGGTTTACATCCGCCAAACCATTAGGGTAGATGCGGCACATGAGCGGGATTATATCAGACAAATCGCTCAAATCCTGCCAGTTCACCAGTACGCCAGCGGCGCGGGCGATGGCCACAATATGCATAGCGTGATTAGTTGAACCACCGGTTGCCAGCAGGCCAACAATACCGTTGACCACGGTTTTTTCAGTGACAATATCCGCCATAGAGGTGAAGTTGTCAGGCTTGGTAATACGCGCCAATTGGTGCACAGCTTCGCGGGTTAAAGCTTCGCGCAGCGGGGTATAAGGGTTTACAAATGAGCTGCCGGGTAAGTGCAAGCCCATAATTTCCATCAGCATTTGGTTGCTGTTGGCGGTGCCGTAGAAAGTACAGGTACCCGCACTGTGGTAAGACGCACTTTCAGCGGCCAATAATTCTTTACGCCCCACTTTGCCTTCGGCAAAGAGTTGGCGCGCCTTGGCTTTTTCCGCATTAGGCAAACCCGGAGTCATAGGGCCAGCAGGTACAAAAATCACTGGCAGCTGACCGAAGGACAAGGCACCCATGGACAAACCGGGAACGATCTTGTCGCAAACACCCAAGCATAAAACGCCATCGAACATATCGTGCGACAAGGCAATCGCAGTAGACATAGCAATAACATCGCG
>CAUOQW010000555.1:0-2565 GCA_963506825.1 uncultured Cellvibrio sp. | reverse complement strand
TAATTACACGTAAATTTGGCAACTGAGTACGCAGATTTTCAGCTAACTGAAAGGCTTCTTTTTGCACATTGCCAACCGCAACTACATAAACATCTGCAATTTGTTCCAAGCCTTGGGGAATCGCATCGACCGCTTGCAGCAATAATACCAGCCGCTCCAAGCCAATACCAAAACCCACCGCTGGCGTTGGTTTGCCGCCTAACTGCTCAACCAAGTTATCGTAGCGCCCACCAGCACACACTGTACTTTGTGAACCTAACTTATCAGTTACCCATTCAAATGCGGTTTTACCGTAATAATCCAAACCGCGCACTAAACGTGGATTCACTTGATAGCTAACACCACCTGCATCCAACAAAGCTTTAAGCTGTTCAAAATGTGCTTGCGACGCTTCATCCAAATAATCCAACAATACGGGAGCACCATCGAGCAGCGCCTGCGTACTCGCTTCTTTGCTATCCAATATACGCAATGGATTAGTGGTTAAGCGGCGTTGGCTATCGGCATCCAACTTATCTTTATGTGTTTCAAGATAAGCAACCAAAGCATCTTTGTAGCGCGCGCGTGACGCTGAATCACCGAGCGAATTGATCTGCAATGTGACAAACGAAGCTACGCCAAGTTCACGCAAAATACGCGCACTGAGCAATAAAACTTCCGCATCTATATCGGGACCATCCATACCAAAAGTTTCGACACCAATTTGATGAAACTGACGGTAGCGGCCTTTTTGTGGGCGCTCGTAGCGAAACATGGGGCCCATGTACCATAGACGCTGAGTTTGGTTGTATAACAAACCATGCTCTTCACAAGCGCGTACGCAACACGCAGTACCTTCAGGACGCAAAGTGACACTGTCGCCATTGCGATCATCAAATGTGTACATCTCTTTCTCAACGATATCGGTAACTTCACCGATAGAGCGTTTGAAAAGATCGGTAGATTCTAAAATGGGAAAACGAATTTCTTGATAACCATAACGCTGCAGAATATCTGCAACTGCTGCTTCAACAAATTGCCAAGCGGCTGAATCGCTGGGCAATAAATCATTCATTCCACGAATAGCTTGAATTTTCTTCAAAATAAATTCCTAACTCATTTGGCTGCTACGCGATTTTAGGCGCGAGCAATAATATTCTTTTCATCTTCAGCCATTTTAATGGCTTTTTGCGCTGCTTTTGCGCGAATGAGTCGCTCTAAATTATCCACCAAGTTTTCGTTGGTGATTTTATGGTTGGGCTCACCATCGATATACACCAAATTATTAGGTGTACCACCTGTTAAACCCAAATCAGCTTCTTTCGCTTCGCCAGGGCCATTTACAATACAACCAATTACAGCAACATCAATCGGCGTAGTGATATCTTCTACGCGCGCTTCCAATTCATTCATGGTTTTAATCACATCAAAGTTTTGACGTGAGCAACTTGGGCAGGCGATAAAATTCACGCCTTTGCTGCGCAATTTCAAACTGCGCAATAAATCCCAGCCCACTTTAATTTCTTCGACAGGATCAGCCGCCAGCGAAATACGAATGGTATCGCCTATACCATCCATCAAGAGCGCACCCAAACCCACTGCCGATTTAACGGTACCGGCACGCAACACACCGGCTTCAGTAATACCCAAATGCAATGGCTGCTCAATTTGTGTGGCGAGTTTGCGATATGCCGCAACAGCCATAAAAACATCCGATGCTTTTACACTCACTTTAAAGTTATGAAAGTTTAAGCTGTCCAATATTTCTACATGACGCAGTGCAGATTCAACCAAAGCATCTGGTGTTGGCTCACCGTATTTTTTCTGCAAATCTTTTTCAAGCGAACCGGCATTTACACCGATACGAATGGGGATATTTAAATCGCGCGCTTTATCGACTACAGCTTGAATACGTTTTTCACGGCCAATATTACCGGGATTAATACGCAAACAATCTACACCCAAATCGGCAACGCGTAATGCAATACGATAATCAAAGTGAATATCTGCCACCAAGGGAATAGTCACTTGCTTGCGAATTGCACCAAAAGCTTCGGCAGCATCCATCGTGGGCACGGAGACACGCACAATATCTGCACCCGCTAATTGAATGCGGCGAATTTGTTCAACAGTCGCAGCTACATCTGTTGTTTCAGTATTGGTCATGCTTTGCACAGAGATGGGCGCATCGCCACCTACGGGAACATTTCCAACCATAATTTGACGCGACTTGCGGCGCTTAATCGGTGACTCACAATGCATAGCTTTACCTTAACATCACAACAATTAAAATATTAATTACCGATTTTCAGTGTTAACACGTTAGATCCCAACAAGGGAATCACATCTATTTTTTTGCCGTTTAAAACAATATCAACAGCCGGGGCATTACCTAATTTCACATCAAAGGGTGCTATACCTACCAGCTTTAATTTACTTCCTTCAGGCTGCAACTCAGTCGCCAGAACATCACCGCGCGAATCGCTAACTTCTAGCCAAGACTCTTCGCGAAATGTAAAACTCAGCTCATCCAAGCTGGTTTTTTTAACACTACTCACAGACTCAGCCGTCACAGATTCGACTACT
>CAUOQW010000554.1:0-2565 GCA_963506825.1 uncultured Cellvibrio sp. | reverse complement strand
GAGAAACGGTTTTACCGCTACCTGTTGGGCCAGTAACCAAAATCATTCCCTGTGATTGGGCTAATGCATCCAAGTAGAGTTTTTTCTGGAAGTCTTCATAGCCTAAGGCATCAATACCTAATTTGGCCGAGCTAGGATCCAAAATACGTAATACGATTTTTTCGCCAAAAAGTGTGGGTAGGGTGTTCACGCGAAAGTCGATTGCGCGCGTTTTAGAGACCTTGAGTTTTATGCGGCCATCTTGAGGGACGCGACGCTCAGAAATATCCATTTGGGACATTACTTTTAAACGGGCGGCCATACGACCTGCTAAGTTTACCGGTGGTTTGGCAACTTCGTGCAATATTCCATCGGTACGAAAGCGTACACGGTATGATTTTTCATAAGGCTCAAAATGGATATCTGAGGCTCCGCCTTTAATGGCATCTAGTAGTACTTTGTTAATATATTTAACAATAGGGGCTTCATCTGCTTCTGATACTCGCTCATCGCCGCCAGCATTTTCATCTGTAGACTGCACATCAAGATTATCAAGATCTGAGTCATCTAAGCCATCAAATGCATCGTTAAGATTGTCCTGAGCTGTGAGAAATTTTTCAATAGCTGCCGCAAGCTTATCCGCCTCAACTAATATCGCATCGGTGTTGAGACCTGTATTAAATTTTATCTCATCAAGTGCGTGTAAGTCGGTAGGGTCTGCTACTGCAAGAAAGAGCCGGGTTCCACGTTTTATAATGGGAAGCGCATGGTGTTTACGAATTAACTTTTCATCAACCAGTTTGTCAGGAATTGCATCTCTACTTAGGGCATCCAAATCAAACAACGGTGCGCCGAACTCTTCTGACGCTGCGCGTGCAATAGTTCGAGAGTCTAATAAACCGGTAGTTACTAGATGCTGCACAAAAGGCACTTTCTCTTTTGCGGATTGACTAAGTGCTTTGCGCGCAACCTCCGCATCCAAAAGATTATCCGCCACTAGGCGGCGTGCGAGGCCATTTAAATGAGTGGGTGTATTCATAGGGCGCTCCTGCCAAATTATGCTGCTCTAATCGTTTTTAGGCTTATTGTGAGCAGTGCACTAAGTATTTAATAATAGGCTTAACTGTAAACGATAAGCCGCTGTAATTTCTACAATTCTTATTGTTAAAAGTTCAGTATAGGACATTAGTGTGCTTGATTATTATTTAATTGCGATCTGATGGTGGGTGTAGCTGGAGATATAAATTAGCCGTAATGACAAAAAATGTCACATACTCCTATAATTTGTTGGTTTTTATAGTCTGCTGGCGACTAATAGCGATCCTATCTGATACCACAGTTGCTTTGTATGTGGCTTTATGCGTCTCGCTCTTTGTATTTGACGCCATGCTCCAGCAGCTTTATTCTTTATTTAGTTTGAGAATGTGCCTATATTAAAGAACTGGTACACCATTTGCTAAACTAAATACGAGTTGAGACTTCGGCAACCTACATTAATTAAACCCTTGGAGATTCATTATGAAAGCAATGCAAAAAGGTTTTACCCTGATTGAATTAATGATCGTAGTTGCGATTATCGGTATTTTGGCTGCAGTAGCTTTGCCCGCGTATCAAGATTACACAGCACGTGCGCAAGTATCTGAGGCTGTTGTGTTGTTTGAAGGGCCTAAAGGTGGAATCACTGAGTTCTGGTCTAATAAAGGTGGATTCCCAACAACTAACGATTCTGCAGGTATTGCAGCTGCAGCGAGTATTTCTGGCAAGTATGTGACCTCAGTGGATGTGAATGCTGGTATCGTGACCGCAACAATGAGAGGTACAGGTAAAGTTGCAAAAGGTCTTGAGGCTAGCACTATTATTCTTAGCCCAACAACGACAGCTGGCTCGATTAAATGGGTTTGTAAGGCTGGTACTATGAAGTCAAAGTACTTGCCAAGTTCATGCAGATAATTTTTCATTAGATGTTATAAGATGCCCGCTTTGTGCGGGCATTTTTGTTTTTGAGGATTCATTTTTTGAGATTAGAGAAATTCAATAAGTTACTTTTGCCGCTTGCTTTGGCTTTGGTAATTGTCTTGGTTTATTTATTATATTTGCCTGGTCTTCGTGGTGGTTTTTTGTTTGATGACTACCCTAATTTAAAAGAGCTCGGTACTTACGGCGGCGTTACAGGCTATGAAACTTTCAAAAACTTTGTGTTCAATGGCATATCTAGCCCTTTAGGGCGCCCCTTGGCATTAGCGTCATTTTTATTGGATGACAATACTTGGCCTAGCAATGCTGAATGGTTTAAAGCGACCAATTTAAAAATTCATTTATTGACGGGTTTGTTTCTGTGTTGGGCTACCCTTCACTTAATGCGCTTATTTGGAAAAAAAGAATCAGAAGCAGCTTGGATTGCAGTGCTGAGCGCAAGTATTTGGATGCTTCACCCCTATATGGTTTCTACAACTCTCTACGTTGTACAGCGGATGGCGCAGCTTGCGGCTATGTTTGTATTCGTAGGGTTGACTGGTTATTTCTATGGGCGCTTATTATTAATTAAAAATAAGATCTTGCCTGCATATTTGTGGATGAGTGTTAGTC
>CAUOQW010000553.1:0-2566 GCA_963506825.1 uncultured Cellvibrio sp. | reverse complement strand
AGTGTTTTATTAAATATTGACATAGGGGGAACCGTTGCCTCACCGACACCTACAGTTCCAATGTCATCCGACTCAACCAAAACAATTTCACAAAATTTCGCTCCCAAGAGCTTAATCATTGCAGAGGCGGTCATCCATCCTGCTGTACCACCACCGAGAATGACGACTTTTTTTATAGAGTTAGTGAACATATTTAGCTTCTTAGTTATCGTTAAGATGAAGGGTTTAAATGTGCTTATAAGACTGATTTTTTTAAAGGCTATGCGATCGACTCACTAAATGGTCAATATTGTGCAGCCGTTGATTGTACCAATCCATCAGATACCTTAAGGGAATTTCCTGAACACGACGCGGCACATATTGAGGGTTTATACCTGCCGCAATCATAAGTACCGGCCAATAAGTTGGGTAGGCCCAATCAGTTGCGTCCTCACTCAATTGGCAAGATTCAGCAAAAAGATCAATTCTATGACGTAATTTTTCAGGCAATAATTCTCTGCTACTTCCTGCGGCAAATGAATGATAAGTTTGTACAAAGTCCGAGAGTGCAACATAATCATTTTTTTGAAGGCGATTATATTCAGCCGCCAACGAATTTTGTCGCGCAAGACTTGGAAAGAAATCAACAAAACGTACCAAGGCTTTAAACAACCATTCCAAAGAATTCACCGGCTCAGGTTTTACCGTGAACCTAATGGCCGCATCTCCCATCGCCAAACAATTTCCCACCCATGGCTGGCTTGGATAGCCTAAATCATTTTGCTCAGTATTAGCGACATCTGGCCTATCAATAAAATCTATCAGGCACCGCTCCTGTGTCATATCAATAAAAAATACATCCCGTAAAATTTCACCGGTATCGAGATGCACAGCAGATATATATTGCTTATCGTAATTTGCATCAACCTCAATTTTTGAGGCATTCAAAAAATTAACGCCCAGCGCTAAAGACTTTGCATTGATTATTTCTGAATATTCCTTGGCATTTATACTGCCCCCATAAGGGCGAACATTCCCTCGATAAAATTGATGTAATTCAGGGTGAAATTTTCCTGCTTTATCTAGCGCAATTAAAGGTGAAATAGACTCCCAGTGCGTGCTAACACCTTCGCGAATTAATCTCGCCATAACTTGATATAAAGGCACCGACAAATCATCTTTGAGAGAAGAGTAAGATTCAAAATAGGCATTTCTTTCTGGAAAAGAACAACGAGTGATTAGTTTTGGGATAAATGTACCCGTAGACATCAACTCTGCGAAAGGAATACCTAATTCTTCATTCAACAAATGGATACTGTGGTCAACATCTATGATTTTTTTTATGGCTGCTAGATGCTCTGGCGAGGAAAGCCCACGAACGCTACAAACCTTAATAGAACGCAGCTGATTTGCCAAATAGCATGTTGCAATATCAGCGTAAATGCCATCTCCCACCACAACAAGTGTGCGATATAAATGATTACTCATTGTGTTGTTGCCCCTAAATTTGCTCCCAAACTTAAAAGCCAATCATCCAATTTAGGAAAGCTGGAAATAAACGCCTCTTGCTCACGCTTGATCTCTTGCAGTATTTTTTTTCTTTCAAACAAAGTCATCTCGTTGACACGCGCATCGTAAAATTCGGGGATCACATTTTGCCCAAGGCACACCGCCGCATAAACACCATACTGTGTTGGATCTACAATGCCAGAATTGCGAAACATAGCTTGCCGGTACGAAAGCCCTTCGGGCAAAGACATATTTCGGCAATCTTGCCAAAATACAGAGTCATCACGTTGATTCTCCGCGTAATGCATAATAATAAAATCACGAACTCGCACATATTCCTTTGTAATCTGACAATTAAATTCTTTTTGAGCTAAAGAAAAATCGGCCGAAACAGGAAAATATTCAATCAGCTTTTGAATAGCAAATTGAATTAAATAAATAGATGTTGATTCTAACGGCTCTAAAAAGCCGCTAGAAAGACCGACACCCACACAATTATGTTTCCATTGTTCTTGGCGCATTCCCGGTAAAAAAGAAATGTATCTCGGCTCAGCTAAGGGCTCAGACTCCAGATTTTTTAGCAGGTCATCAAGTGCATCGCCCCGTGACATATACTCACTCGAATACACACTGCCATTGCCAACACGATGCTGAAGTGGAATTCTCCAGCGCCACCCAGCCGAGTGCGCCGTAGCATGTGTAAATGCCTTAAACGGCTTACCTGAGGAGCATGGCAGCGCTATGGCGCTGTCGCACTTGAGCCATTCTTTCCAACTCTCATAGGGGCTATCCAATACACCATTAAGCAATAAGGCTCGGAACCCTGTTGCATCTATAAAAAAATTTGCTTCAACACTCACACCAGATGCGAGATGCAGACGCACAATATCGCCCGTCTCAGGGTTTCTATCTGCATCAAGATATTTCCCCTCAATTCTTTCTACGCCGCGAGCTTGCGCATATTTCCGCAGATAGGCCGCATAGAGCCCCGCATCAAAATGAAACGCATAGTTAAACGTTGAAGACCAGTAATTGTTATTTTGTGATGGAAATGAAAATCGCCCCTGTTCAGCGGCTT
>CAUOQW010000552.1:0-2567 GCA_963506825.1 uncultured Cellvibrio sp. | reverse complement strand
AGCCGGCGATAAAGGGGCGATTAACAAAGCCGATATCAGCTCCATCTCAGAGATTGATTTCAAAGGCAATGTAACCATCAAAATGAAGCTGTTTGTTCCAGAGGACTGGGCGGGCAAAGAGTTTGCGATCAAACTCTTTATGCAAGATGGCAAATGGTCTCACTTCGAATATGCAAAATTGACAGTTGCCAATTTAGTGCCCGGCGGCTGGGCAAATCTGGAATTAAAGCCAAGTTTCCCTGGAAGTTTTTCACGCACATTAAAACCCAACATGTTTGGCTTCCAGTTTGAAAACGTTCCCGGTGGTGTCATTAAATTCGATGACATAGAGATTATTGGCGATATTCAAGTGCCAGATGCCGAGCCTATCTTTACCTTAGGCTTTGATAATGAAGCACAATATAACTCTGTGAAATTTGATTTTGCAGGTGGAGGCTTCACTGAATCTGGTCTTGCAACAGCTAAATACGCAGATTGGAAAATTGTTCCCTTCGGTTGGTTGGCAAGCTCTTGGAAAGGTAACACGGGCGATAAAGCCGTATTGGATATTTCTAAGAACGAAGGTATTGTTGATCTAACCGTTCGCGGTGAAGAGATTGTGAATAGTGCTTTTGGTATTAAAGCCACTTCGCAAGCAGCTGCTTTCCCCGCGGCTACAAAATAAAAGATCGATAGTGTCAGTCTGGATTGATTTTTAATAGTTCTCTTTTTTAAATTAAAAACAACACCCAAGCCCCGCACAGAAATATGCGGGGCTTTTTATTGGGCGCTATCCCACGGATTTTTCCCCTTACCTCCAAGGTTGTGTGCGGCTAATGTGTTCAATAGAGATAATTTTTTAAAATCTTGTTGTAATCGGTTACATATTTCGGCAATATACCGTCACCAGCCCATTGATTTAACTGTTTAATAATGGGTAATCGGTTACTTTTTTAAGCTATTTCAAAGTAACTGATTTGCATTCCTAGTGAATGCGTGTACTGGTGTTAGCCCGCTGTTGTTTTTATTTACCCCGGCTTGCCGGGGTTTTTTATGGGCGTTAATTGTTGAAAAATTTCAAATTGAAACCCGTTCTGCGTATAGTTCACGCCTTCAGTTTTATCTTCGTATAAGGAAACTTCATGTCCACATTGCTTAAAGCTCAGGCGCAACGTCTTGAAAATTGGCTTAAAAACGATGCTATCCCACTCTGGTTGGCGCGCGGTTTAAACCCTGAAAATGGTGTTAATTACGAGCGTTTGTTGCCCAGTGGCGAAGTGGATTTTGAAGCGAGTGTACGGGTTCGCGTGCAGGCGCGGCAGGCGTTTTTCTTTGCGGCAGCGGCAGATCGCGGCTGGTGTGACAGCGGTACAGCAGTTGCGCAACGCCTCTTGGCCTATGTGCAAGCGAATGCTGCGCACCCCACGTCTGGCGGTGGTTATACCCATTTATTGGATAAGCATTATAAGGTTGTGGATACCAAACAAGACCTCTACGATCACGCGTTTTTCCTGCTTGCGAACGCTTGGGTCTATCGCGTCTGCGGCGATAAAAGTGCACTTGCCGAAGCTGAAAAATTAGTCGCCCATTTGGATGCAAAGTTTGGTTCTGCGGTAGGTGGTTGGATTGAGGGTGATTACCAATACGCCTGTCGCCGCCAAAACCCGCATATGCATTTGTTTGAGGCCTTTTTGGCGCTTTACGATGCCACTGGCGATGCTAAATGGCTTGCGCGTGTAGGCGAGCTTTTTGCGCTATTTCAAACCCATTTTTTTGATGCAGAAAAGCAAGTTTTGTTTGAGTTCTTTGAAGAAGACTGGGCTCTATGTGCAGACGCCAGAGGCGAAGTAGTTGAGCCCGGCCATATGATGGAGTGGGTGTGGTTGTTGGATTGGTACAGCCGCCGCAGTGGCCGCCCTGTGGCGCACTACACCAAAGCGCTATACGAAAAAGGTTTGCAAATCGGTATGGATAAATCCGGTTTGTTGTTTGATGCCGTCGCACCCGATGGCCGTGTTATCGACCCGAAAAAACGCTGTTGGGGAATCACAGAATTAATTAAGGCGAGCCTTGTGCAAATCCGCGCCGGTAATCCTGACGCCGAGGCTATTGCGATTAAAGGCGTTGATGATTTGTTCACTTACTACCTTTGCGCCAGCACGCCCGGTTCCTATGTAGACCAACGCGGCGCGCAAGATGAAGTGGTAGTGGATGTAGCGCCAGCGAGTACTTTGTACCACTTGATAGTAGCCGCAGTAGAGTTGATTGATCACTGCAAAGGTTTAGATACCTCAATGAAGGGCTATCCCCCATTGAGGTAAATTCATTGCTATTGAATAAACATTTTGTGACGACGACGTTTCGCTACGCCAAGTCCAAAGAGCCCCAAGCTTAATAACGCAAATGGTGTGGGTTCTGCTACTGAAGTTGTATTGACAGTGAAAGTATATGTTTCATTGCTATAAAGGCCGTTAAAGCCAATATTGATTGAGTCATTGGTAAATGTTAGCTCAGTGATATTCGCACTGCCGCGCAATCCCCAAAAACAATATAACCATTGGCTTGATGAGCAGCTATAGTCAGTATTT
>CAUOQW010000551.1:0-2569 GCA_963506825.1 uncultured Cellvibrio sp. | reverse complement strand
GGTCGCCGATAACGATGCGATGTGGAATCCCCATCAAATCAGTGTTAGCGAGCTGCACACCTAGGCGAGCTTTCTCATCGTCCATCAGCAATACATCAATTCCCGCTGCTTGAAGCTCAGCGTAAATTGTTTCAGCTTTTTCAGCAACCGCAGCAGATTTGTTCATATTAATGGGCACAATCGCAACATGGAAAGGTGCAATTGAGTCTGTCCAAATAATACCGTTGTCATCAAAGTTTTGTTCAATGGCGGCGGCGACAACACGGGTAACGCCAATGCCATAGCAGCCCATGATCATGGTTTGTTCTTTGCCGTTTTCATCCAATACGCGCGCTTTCAATGCTTCAGAGTATTTGGTGCCCAATTGGAAAATATGGCCCACTTCAATACCGCGTTTAATATCAAGCGTGCCTTTACCGCAAGGGCTTGGATCGCCAGCGACTATGTTGCGGATGTCGGCAACCAGTGGCGCGTTTACATCGCGCTCCCAATTTACACCGGTTAAGTGGTAACCATCTTTATTGGCACCACACACAAAGTCAGCAGCGTGTGCAGCGGCGTGATCGACGATAATTGAAATAGTTAAACCAACAGGTCCTATAGACCCAACACTTACACCCAACTCATCTTTAATTCGCGCTTCAGGTGCGAAGGTGAGTGGTGATGCAACGCCAGTTAATTTTTCCGCTTTAATATCGTTCAACTCGTGATCACCACGAACCACTAATGCAACCAGTGGCTGAGTTTTATCTTCGCGCACTTCACCTAAAACGATTAGGGTTTTGAGTGTTTGTGCTGGCGATACTTTTAAGAATGCGCACACTTCATCAATGCTATGTGCACCAGGTGTAGCAACTTCTTGCAGTAAATGCTGTGGAGCAGGGCGCGGTGTTGTGGGTGGCAGGGCTTCGGCTTTTTCAATGTTAGCGGCGTAATCGCTGCCGTTACTGAAAGCGATAGCATCTTCACCGCTTGCGGCTAATACGTGGAATTCGTGCGAGAAAGCGCCGCCGATTGAACCTGTGTCTGCCAATACCGGGCGGAACTCTAAACCTAAGCGGGTGAAAATATTGCAGTAGGTTTGGTGCATTACATCGTAAGTTTCTTGCAATGATTCAGTGGTGTTATGAAAAGAGTAGGCGTCTTTCATAATAAATTCGCGCGAGCGCATTACGCCAAAACGTGGGCGAACTTCATCGCGGAATTTGGTTTGAATTTGGTAGAAGTTTGCGGGTAATTGTTTGTAGCTGTTGATCTCGCCGCGAATTAAATCGGTGATGACTTCTTCGTGGGTTGGGCCAAGGCAGAAGCCGCGATTGTGGCGGTCGTTAATGCGCAATAACTCGGGGCCATATTGCTGCCAGCGGCCAGATTCTTCCCACAATTCTGCTGGTTGAACTACGGGCATCAAGACTTCTTGTGCACCAGATTTGTTCATTTCGGTGCGCACAATATTTTCCACTTTGCGCAATACGCGCAAGCCCAGTGGCAACCATGTATAGAGGCCAGAGGCCAGCTTGCGGATCATGCCCGCACGCAGCATTAATTGATGGCTAATAACTTCTGCATCGGCAGGGGTTTCTTTGAGGGTGGCAATTAAAAATCGGCTGGAACGCATAGAGTGTCTTCTTCGTAAAATGGCGATAATATGAGGAGAATAAAGGCGCTTATTCTACGGTGCCAAGGGCGATTGGTACAGAAGCCAATCTATGAGATCTACGATTCTTAGAGGTAAACCTTATGTTCGAGCTTCACCCGCGCCTAGTGGAAGATTCCATTGTAATTGGCCGTTTCGATTTATCGCTCTTACTGCTCAGCAAAGACGCTAATTACCCTTGGTGCATTTTGGTGCCGCAAGTGGAGGATGTATTTGAGATTCATCATTTAAGTGAGCAAGAGCAAATGCAATTAATGCGCGAATCTTGCCGTTTAAGCGAGGTGATGACCAGCTTGTTTGATGCTCATAAAATGAACGTGGCAGCGCTGGGTAATGTGGTGCGCCAACTCCATGTACATCATATAGCGCGTTTTGAGGAGGATGCCGCATGGCCGCAACCCATTTGGGGAAAACTGTCTGCTAAGCCCTACAGAGCAGATGAATTAGCGGAGCGAATTAAACGTTTGCAAAATGCATTGGTGGGTGAGGGTTTCAATCTTATCTAACCATTTTTAGACATAAAAAACCGCCGGTCTGAACTGTGCCCCAATGAAGTGCCGTGCAGTTTTTATGTCAAGTATTTAAAACGTTTATCCAATAATAAGTGCAACACTCGGCTAGGCCATTTTATGGCCGCTGCCTTTCCTCTTACCATCGTTGTTTCAGATAGCGCTGCATTGAATCGGATCGGTTCAGAAGCTTATGTGCAGCTCGATATTATTCCTGCCAAAGACAAGTGCTGAACTGTGACTGCTTCCATTTTAAAACTTTACGCTGAAACCAAGCTCCTTAACTGAAACCCTTGTGTC
This sequence comes from uncultured Cellvibrio sp., assembly GCA_963506825.1. Taxonomy (GTDB): domain Bacteria; phylum Pseudomonadota; class Gammaproteobacteria; order Pseudomonadales; family Cellvibrionaceae; genus Cellvibrio. The sequence continues at coordinate 103 of CAUOQW010000551.1, read as the reverse complement.
TAAACTTATAAGATTTCTACTTGGTTAAAAGTGCCATCTTTCTGCTGTTATTTATACCTATTATATTATGTATACTAGTGTTTTAGGCTGGATGTATGGCTGG
>CAUOQW010000550.1:0-2571 GCA_963506825.1 uncultured Cellvibrio sp. | reverse complement strand
GATACCATTTTTTGCGCGGATATCAGCGTCACAATATCTTTGCTCGATATCAACAAACTAAATTCGCCACAATTGATGAAGGCCAAAGGCTCGGCCGAGTGCGATGCTGGTGCAACCGCCCGCAATTTCTGTTCACCATAATTGTTTTCATTATCTTGCTTCATGCGTGCATATTTTCCTGTATGTGGTGTAACAATTCTTCTTCAGAAAAAGGTTTGTTCAAATAGGTATCCACACCCGCTGCGGTAGCAAGATTTCGGTGTTTTTCCGTATTGCGCGAGGTAATCATAATTACCGGAATATGTTTAGTGCTTTCATTGGCGCGCACATGCGCCGTTAATTCCAAACCATTCATCCGCGGCATTTCCATATCCACCAACATAATGTGCGGTGTTTGTTCTTGCAGAATTTCAATCGCTTCAAAGCCATCTTTAGCCGTGCGCACGTCCATGCCCATATCACCCACAAATTGTGCGAGCGAGCGACGCGTACTCAGCGAATCGTCCACAATTAAAGCCATAGGTTTAGTGGCAACAACTTGCTGGCTAATACGCAGCGCATCTGCCATCCAATCCAGCGCATTTATTCCGCTTTGCAATCTATCTAAAACAAGCTGTTGCACATCTAATACAGGTGCAACAGCACCATCGCCTAATACGGTTGCGCCAATAACACCGGTAATTTGCGGTGTAAACGCGGTTAAGGGTTTAACCACCATTTCTCGGCTTGCCAATACGCGATCTACCAAAACCCCTACACGCTGCCCAGGCAATGTTTCAACGACGAGTAAGGCATGAGCATCTATCGCATTAATGGCTAGCACACCCGGCAATTGCGCTAGCTGAGCGATATGAAAAACATCTATGTCTTGCTGATTAAAACGGTAGCGCAATTGTTCACCGTTATTGGTAAGCGCCGCTTCCTCTAAAAATAATAATTGCTCAACACCGCGCGATGAAATCGCAAGACTGTGTTTACCACTCACAATTAATAAACCTTGCTCAGTAATCATCGGCATAGGTAAACGAATTGAAAACTCGCAGCCCATATGCGGGCGGCTATCAACAGTGATGCGACCTTTCAATTCATTAACGCGGTCTGCCACCATATCCAAACCTATACCACGACCAGACGTTTGGCTAACGTGATCGCGGGTTGAAAAACCGGCGGCAAAAATAATTTGTTTTAACCACAAGTCGGTGACATCTGCATTGGCAGCCCCGGGTGACGTTATAGCAGGAGGAGTAATCGCCAACTCACGCGCTTTTTGCGCAATACGCTCGCGCTGTAAACCAGCGCCATCATCTAGCACACGAATCACAATAGACTGGCCTTGCACAGCAAATTGCAGCTCAACCACACCTTCAATAGGCTTGCCTGACTGCTCTCGCTCAGATGCCGATTCAATGCCGTGATCAACTGCATTGCGCAATAAATGCATTAATGGATCCACTAACTCATGCAGAATTCGGCTATCAATCATGGTATCGCCACCGCGCAATTGAAAACGCGCTTGCTTGCCCGTTAAACGACAGGCTTGGCGAATACAACGTTGAAAACGCGCCTCAAAATGATGAGCGGGAATCATGCGCATTTCCAGCAAATGGTTTTGGCTGGAACGATTAGTCACTTGCTGTTCAAAGGTTAAATCTTCCAAAGCGCGCAATTGCCCTTGGGTTTGATAAATGGCATCGCGCGTATCTATAGCAAACTCTTGTAGTTGGTGAAAGAAACTGTGCAGCTCGTTGTACTTATCCAACTCCAGGGGATCCAAATCCTCATCGCCAGATTTTTTTGAGCGGCTATTAAATAATTCGCGTACTTCAATTAAGTGACCAAATTCTTCCGTTAATTGTGTAAGCTTATTGTGCAATGAACTAATGTGTTGCACTTGCTGCTTAACATCGGTCACTTGCGTTTGCAGGCGGTTAGTTGCAATAGCGCTTTCACCCGCCAGTCGCAATAAATCCTGCGCGGTTTCTTCTTTAATACGCAAATGTGCCGCTAAGGATTCTTGAATATTAGGTGTTGATTGCACATTCTCAATATTCAATTCATGGGCACTGGATGAAACAGGCTCCCGATCATTGTATTCAGCAGAAACATGTAAATCTGGATAAGAAATACTAGCGACCTCAACAGCTGATTCGCCAACAAAACCAGCAAAGCCTTGTGCACGAATCGCATGATAGGCATTCAACACGTGTTGCATAACACCAAGTTCAAGCTCACCAATAGCCTCACCCTGTACATTACCAGAGGTCAAACAATCAAGTATGCTGGCCAAGGTGTCACTCATATCCAGCAATAAATTTTTAATGGCTGGCGTTAAGGGGTCATCGTGTTTGGCAATTTCTTCTAATAAGTCTTCGCTAAAATGCATAAAGTTGGCGAGCCCACTGATGCCCACCACATTCGCAGCTCCTTTTAAGGTGTGCGCAATTCGCTGCGCGCTAGCTAAAGCAGCGGAATTGCGTGAGTGTGAAAACAGATTGAGCTGATCGGTAAATTGCGCAACCTGTGCAGGCAACTCAATCATCAAACCTTCGAACAAATCGGGGTTAAGATCAT
>CAUOQW010000549.1:0-2579 GCA_963506825.1 uncultured Cellvibrio sp. | reverse complement strand
CCTTCTAAAGGGCTGTCTGGCGTACATTTGTTTAGTTTTACTCTCAGGGGAATCCACTTGAAATCAGTCAATTCTGCTCGCACCGTCCGTGTCGGCATCTGCGGTCTTGGAACCGTGGCTAGCGGTACCGTAAACATACTTACTCGCAACAAGAGCCTGATTGATGCGCGCTCTGGCTGTAATGTATCGATTATTCAAATTGGTGCGCGCCGCGATAACCCCAAAGTAGATACCTCTGCTTACAATGTAACCCGCGATATTTTTGATGTAGTGAATAACCCTGAAGTGGATATCGTTGTTGAATTAATTGGTGGCACCACCGTTGCTAAAGATTTGGTGATGACTGCCATCGCCAATGGCAAACACATTGTTACCGCGAACAAAGCCTTGATCGCTCACCACGGCGATGAAATTTTTGCTGCCGCTAAAGCCAAAGGCGTGACTGTTGCGTTTGAAGCTGCGGTTGCAGGCGGTATCCCAATTATTAAATCTATTCGTGAAGGTTTAGCGGCCAACAATACTGAGTGGCTGGCGGGCATCATTAACGGCACTACTAATTTCATTCTCACCGAGATGCGCGATAAAGGTCGCACCTTTGAGGATGTGCTAAAAGAAGCACAAGAGCTGGGCTATGCCGAAGCAGATCCTACTTTTGACGTAGAGGGTATAGACGCGGCGCACAAGCTGGTAATTTTGGCTTCCTTGGCGTTTGGTATTCCGCTCGATGTGAAAAAAGTCTTCACCGAAGGCATCACCAAAATTTCCACCGAAGATGTGAATTACGCTGAAGAACTCGGCTACCGCATTAAGCACTTAGGTATTGCGCGCCGCTCGGCGGGTGGTATCGAATTACATGTAAACCCAACTTTGATTCCAGAGAAGCGTTTAATCGCCAATGTTGACGGTGTAATGAATGCGGTTTTGGTAAAAGGCGATGCCGTAGGCCCAACGCTTTATTACGGCGCTGGTGCTGGCGCAGAGCCAACTGGCTCATCGGTTGTGGGAGATATTGTGGATGTTGCGCGTACTCTGCTTGCAGATCCTGCACATCGCGTACCTTACCTTGGTTTCCAAGATGAGTTTGTCACTGAGCAACAACATTTACCGATTGAAGAAATTGAAACTGCGTATTACTTGCGCATGCAAGCTTTGGATAAGCCGGGTGTATTGTCAAAAGTGGCTACCATTTTGAGCGACTCTGGCATCAGTATTGAAGCGCTGATTCAAAAAGAAGCGAAAGAGGGTGAATCAACTGTGCCCTTAATTCTGCTGACCAATCGCGTGCAAGAAAAGAAAATGACGGCGGCGATTGTGAAGATTGAATCACTGGATTCTATTTCTGCACCCGTAATGCGTATTCGTGTTGAATCATTGAAATAATTTCGAAAATTTTGTAAAAGGTTAATTAACGTGAAATACATCAGCACTCGCGGCCTAGCGCCCGCGCTCTCTTTTGAAGAAGTGGTTTTAACCGGCTTGGCTCCCGATGGCGGTTTGTATGTGCCAGAAACTTTGCCAACTTTTTCAAAAGAAGAAATTGCCTCTTGGGCAGGTTTGTCTTATCAAGATTTGGCATTCAATGTAATGAAGCCATTTGTGGCAGGCGCTGTTAGCGACGAAGACTTCAAAAAAATTATTGCCGATGCTTACGCAACTTTTCGTCACGATGCCATTGCACCGCTCGTACAAACGGCGCACAACGAATGGATTTTGGAATTGTTCCAAGGCCCAACGCTTGCGTTTAAAGATTTCGCACTGCAATTTTTAGGTCACTTACTTGATCATTTGTTGAAGAAGCGTAATCAAAAAGTTGTGGTCATGGGCGCGACTTCTGGCGATACAGGTTCAGCGGCAATCGAAGGCTGCCGTCGTTGCGACAATATCGATATTTTCATCATGCACCCGAACAATCGCGTGTCTGACGTGCAACGTCGTCAAATGACTACTGTGCTTGCGCCAAACGTGTTTAATATCGCACTCGAGGGTAATTTCGACGATTGCCAAAACATGGTTAAAGCAAGTTTTGGTGATCAATCTTTCTTGCCAGAAGGCCGTCAATTAGTTGCAGTAAACTCCATTAACTGGGCGCGCATCATGGCGCAAATTGTTTACTACTTCTATGCTGGTTTGGCTTTAGGTGCACCGCATCGCCCCATCGCATTCTCAGTTCCTACCGGAAACTTTGGCGATATTTTTGCTGGTTATTTGGCGAAGAAAATGGGCTTGCCGATTGATCAATTAGTGATTGCCACTAACAGCAACGATATTTTGCACCGTTGCATCAGCAGCAATGACCACAGCAAAAATCAATTGCAACACACCTTGTCGCCAAGTATGGACATCATGGTGTCGAGCAACTTCGAGCGCATGTTGTTTGATTTGTACGACCGCGATGGCAGCGCAATTCGCCAGCTGATGGAGGATTTTAAATCTGGCAGCATGGTGTTAAAAGAATCTGCTTTGTCGCGCGCACGTGAATTGTTCACCAGCTACGGTGTTGCTGATGATGTAACGATTGATGTGATTCGCGATGTATTCGAAAACACGGAATACTTATTAGACCCACACACTGCCATTGG
>CAUOQW010000548.1:0-2580 GCA_963506825.1 uncultured Cellvibrio sp. | reverse complement strand
TCGCCTTAAAGCCATGCGCGATCAATATGATCCCCACGGTGGCCGCGCTATAGGTTCGCGCGAAATGCTGGACTCGCAAGTCGCCGAATACGGCGGGGAAATGCTCTATGTGAACAAAAGCAAGCGTCTCCCCTTCTGGGCGATGGAATACTCGCGCGATGAAGCTGCCCGCGCCTATCAAGACCGTTTCACCCCGCCCTTCAAACCCGAAGATGGTGCCTATAACCGCAATGTGGAATCTATCGCGGTAGAAAATGTTTTGCGCTGGTGGGATTTTTATCAGTACCGCCCCGGCACAGGCACGCGCGTTAGCTCAGGTGGTGTGAATATCGGCTTTACCGATTCCAATTCGCACTTCCGTGGCGAAAACAATTACCGCCGCTCCGGCGAAGTGGATGCCATGCGTATCCCCAAAGATAGCCTTTGGGTACATAAAGTCATGTGGGATGGCTGGGTCAATTCTGAAGGCCACCACACCTTTATTATCGGCCACTGGAATTATGCGGCGGGAACGAAAAAAGACATCTTCGTGGCCTCCAATGGCGATAGCGTCGAACTCTTCCGCAATGGCCAGTCACTGGGTAAAGGCGAAAAATCGAGTGGCTTCTTGTTTACTTTTAAAAGCATCGATTACGCACCCGGTGAATTAAAAGCCGTTGCCAGCTATAGCGATGGCCAAACCTCTGAAGATCTACGCAAAACGACAGGTGAACCAGCGGCCGTAAAACTCACACCCATCACCGGGCCACGCGGATTGGTTGCCGATGGTATGGATGCCATGCTGGTGGATGTAGAAGTGGTCGATAAAGACAGTAATCGCGTACCCACAGCCTTCAATAAAATCCAATTCAAACTGGATGGTGCCGCGGTTTGGAAAGGCGGAATTGCACAGGATGAAAGCGCAGCGGATAAGAAAAAGTCCACAAACTATGTTCTCTCGCAAGTGCTGCCCGTTGAGGGTGGAGTCAACCGTGTGCTGATTCGCTCAACTACTAAAGCAGGCAAGGTACAGCTGACCGCCACAGCAGAGGGTTTAAAACCCGCCACGATTGAAACCCGAAGCAAAGCAGTCGCCGTAAAAGCTGGGCTATCAGAGACCTTCGCCGAAGATTATCAACCCGTGAATCTCAAACGTGGGCCTACACCACTGACTCCATCCTACCGCGACGCTTTGAAAGCAGTAGCGATTGCCAAGATCACCGCTGGCTCCAACCAAGGCGACGCAGCTAAATCGCAGGATGACAATGAACGATCTACCTGGAACTCCGACGGTAAAGCAGGCAAGGCATGGATTGAATATGAGTTGGTTAAGAGACAAACCCTTTGTGCCATATCACTCAAACTAACGGGCTGGCGCGTGCGCACCTATCCCATCCATATAACGCTTGATGGGAAAACGATTTTCAAAGGCGATACCTCAAAATCATTGGGCTATATTGATTTCAACTTTCCGGCCCAGAAGGCTCAAAAGCTGAAAATCGAATTGACCGATAAAACCCAAGATCGCGATGCCTTTGGCAATATCATTGAAGTCAATAACGATAGGCAAGGCGCATCAACGGGGGCAGAAAAAGTAAAAACCGGCCATATTCTCAGCATTATCGAGGCGGATATATTAGGACCAGTGACAGACTAAATCGTAAATACCTATTCCCTCACCCAGTCCTATCCCCAGGTCTATCCCTCACCCCAACCCTCTCCCAAAAGGAGAGGGAGTTTAAGTCAGCAGTATTCCACTCAAACCTAGTAAACTCCCGCCCCACAAATTACGGAGATTAATAGTATGCAAATCTGGGTTGATGCCGATGCCTGCCCCAAGCCGGTGAAGGAAATCCTCTACCGCGCCGCTCACAAGCGCCAAATCACTATGATTTTGGTAGCCAATCAATTTATGGCTGCGCCTGCATCGCCCTATATCAAGAGTATTCAAGTCAGCAGCGGCTTTGATGTGGCAGACAACTACATAGTCCAAGAACTTGTTGCAGGTGATGTATTGATCACTGCCGATATCCCACTCGCAGCCGAAGCCATCGCCAAAGGTGCTGCAGTAATTAACCCGCGCGGCGAGCGCTACAGCAAAGACTCGATTGGCGCGCGCCTTAACATGCGCGACTTTATGGAAACCATGCGCTCCAGCGGCGTGGTGCACGATGGTCCACCGCCTTATAACGACCGCGACAAGCAAGCCTTTGCCAATGCCCTAGACGCCTTATTAGCCAAGGCTAAAACCTAGGAAATGTGACGCACCGCTATTTTGCTGGCTTTATGCGCCGCAACTCCCTATACTGCGCGCACTTTCAGTAACACCCCTCCCTTATGAGTTTATGTTGTGGGGTTCGCTGAGCAGGCAGGATGCCTGAGGGCTGCCCAAATAAGTTAGTTTTGTAACTAACAGACAACATGAAGTTCAATTTTCAGCCTGCTATAAAGTGCGCAATTTTCCAGAAAGCAAGATGCTTTTGAATTGCACTGTGCTCAAGTTACACAACCTACCGCTTTTAATTAATAAAAGTTTCAATGTTGGTAAGAGCACGCGGGAATCCGTTGATTTAATCGCCTTATCTTGCACCAGCCCTGCTC
>CAUOQW010000547.1:0-2600 GCA_963506825.1 uncultured Cellvibrio sp. | reverse complement strand
CAGGTGGGCGCGGATGCCAACCAAACCGTCAGCTTTAAAATCCCTAAAGTAGACACTAAGTCCCTCGGTATTTCGGGCAATACTGGCGACCTTATGGGCGCGCAGATGAATGTTGATGGCACAGGTGCGTTGATCAACGGAATTCCAGCTGCTGCTATTAAAATCAATGGGCAAGTGATTAGCGCTGCACCCACAGGCACTAAAGTGTCTGCGTTAGTCGATTCGATTAATACCTCTTTTAGCGATATAGAAGCATCCACTATGGTTATTGCCATGGCGGATAATGCTGGTACAGGCATTCTGAGCGGTTCACAATCCTTGAGCTTGACTGCGGTTACCTTAGATGGCGGTTCAGTCACTTACTCCATAGGCAACACCAATAATATGGACGAGTTAGTGGCCAAGATTAATGAAAAGACTGGTAATGTTATTCAGGCTGCTATTGAAAAGGATGGCCAGTTATCGCTGACTAGCAGTGGTTTGGCAACTTTGACGGTAGTGGATAGCTCTGGTGGTTTGGCGACAGGTATTAGTTTATCGGGCAACCCGGATCCTGATATTGCATACATAGTGCAAACCTTGCAATGTGGCTGGATTGCGGAAGCTGAAAATCTTATCAGCAACTTTTTTGGCATCTCTGGCGATGGCTCAGATTTGTTACTCGATTTGGTTAATGAGGGGGCGGGAGGTTCGCTAGCCTATATAGATCCCAATGACTTTTCGCTCAACATCGACCTCGACGATTTTGTCAATTTCAGTTCTTTTTTACCCTCTGGCCCTGATGCGGGCAATGGCTTTTATGCTGACCGTGTGCTTGCACATGAGATGGTGCATGCAGTCATGCTAAGCCCCGCTAATAATATCGCCATGGGCACCTTACCCGGTTGGTTTACCGAAGGTGTGGCTGAGTTTATTCACGGTGCGGATGAACGTGTAGAGGCGGATATAGGCTCCGGCGCTCTGGATACTTTGGGTGAATTTCAGGCGGCATTCACTGCAGCGCAAGCCGTCGGTTCCCCTGCTGCCGTTGGTTATAGCGTGGGTTATGTTGCCGTCAAAATGTTGCATCAAGATATTATTACGGCAAGCGGAAGTCCTGATGGTTTAAAACTGTTGTTCGATCAGTTGCAATTAGGCATGACACTCGACGCAGCCTTAACCAGCTTAAATGCAACAGGCGATACTAGCTACGCTAACCTTGCCGCGCTGAATGCAGATATATCGGCTAACGGTTTTAATTTTATGAACACCCAGCTGAATTTTACGGCGGGTGATGAGTTGGATACCGGCTCTATAGGTGGTTCAGATTATGGCTTTTCCGCAAAAACCAAATTAACGGTTATGCCAAACACCACCAATCAAGCGCCAATTAATTTCAATTTAGTCGTGCCTGCCGCCTATGGTGGTGGAACCACGACGGTGGACGCACAGCTGCTGCTCAAATCAAAAACGGGCGAGCCAATTACCATCGAAAAAGGTGCTGCTGGGTCGGATGCTATTTTAGAAAATTTAGGTTTCCTAGAGATACAAGAAAAAACAGTATTGGGAAATGCTTTAACTGCTTCCGCACAATCAACGACCTTAAATGTAAAAGATCTTGTCATAAATGGAGTGGATATTGGTGCTAGTACCGCTGAAGCTGGGTTAAAAGGCAAAGTCGATGCCATCAATAAACTGACCGAGCAAACCTCAGTAGAGGCAAGTGTTGTCGCAGTATCAACTACACGTTTTAATGCCGATGCCACCACAGAAATTCGTGCGTCGACTGCTAATATCACCGTGCCAACTACGGGTGTTATTGGTATTAATGGTGTCGGCATAGCCGTAACAGCAGGTCAAACCTTGCAAACAGTAGTGGCCAATATTAATAACGCCACCAGCGCACATGGCGCTGTAGCTTATCTCGATGATTCGGGTTTATTTCACTTGTATTCCCCGGATCAAATGAATTTATCCGATGCTCCTGGTTTTTTTACCGCATTAAATCTTTTGGCTGATGTGGGTACTACAGGGTCAGTAAAAATTAAAGGTATTGAAATTAATTTTACGGATATCACGAACTCCACGCTCATGATGACAGAGCTAAATGCGCAAGCAGCGCAGACTGGTGTGAATGCAGAAATAGACGGCAATGGTAGTATTGTTTTATCGGGTAACTCTGCATTTAATTTATCTCTGGGTAATACCAAAGGTTTGAAAACATTAAATGCATTAGGCTTTAGTGTCACTTTAGCGGCAACTGGCGCAGATTTAGCAGATGCAAGCAATAATAACTTGCTGACCGATGAAACAATCAAAGTGGATGCGCGTATAAAGTTAACGTCACTCAATGGTGAACCAATTCGTGTAACGCTTACGGATAATGGTAAGACAGCTACCGGCTTATTGCAGATGAATTTGCAAACTCAAAACTTTAATGGCAGTTCATTGAGTGGTTTAAATATTCTTACGCTAAGCTCGGCACAAAAGGCAATTACTACTGTTGATAATGCCTTAAAAACCATTAACGACACCCGTTCAAGTTTGGGCGCAGTGAATAATCGTTTGGATTTCACTGTAGCGAATTTGAGTAATATTTCTGAAAAGACAACGGCAGCCTT
>CAUOQW010000546.1:0-2606 GCA_963506825.1 uncultured Cellvibrio sp. | reverse complement strand
TTGTCCCTTGCGCAGTACCATCTGAAATAATAGTTACATTACCCATACATTGTTTTCCTAATATCTTTAAAGTCATGCGTCTTGCCAAATGGAATATTCGAGCACTACGTAATAGAGTTTTGTTGTTGGGTCTTGCAGGTCACGATCGCTGATAAAAACAGAATCAAAACCTTCGTAATCTTCAATGGCATTTTGCACCGCTTCTGCCAAGTGTTTTGCTTGCAAATAATCTGGCGAGAAGCATGAAAGCTGGAAGCGGCCGTTGCGCAAACACCCGCCCGAAACCATAGAGCCTTCACGGTTACCCGACACCAGCTGATAAACAACATAGGGCGCAGGCTCGCCCTCTGGAATACTCAACAGGGCAATGCGATCTTCTACAATGCTGGTAACAGCAGACGAACCCAGCAAGGCGGTGCGAATATCAATTTCAATCATCTTGGCATACTCGCTTCACGGGCTATTTTTTCGGCTTCTTTTACTGCACGCTTTTTTAAAATTGTTTCAAACTGCTGCAAAGCTTCGTATTTTTTTTCTTCATACGCAGGGCGCATAAATGGCGAGGCCGCGTGATGCGCGGTACCGAACTCTTGAAACACCCAATAAAATGGATCATCGGGATTATTTGCACCCTTACCTTTTTTGGCACCATTCGCTTGGCGGTAGGACAATATTTGTTTTCCAGTAAGCGGCTTTACGCTTACATACACACCGTATTTATCTTTTTTTGATTTTCTAACGGTTACGCTTGCTTTGATCGTACCCGCCTTACGGCGCGGATCAGGGTCTTGCAGCACCGGAGCATTTGCCTGTGCTTGCTTACGAATTTTTTGCGCGCCCGCACGCAGCGCAGCACGCACAACACGCTCACCCAACTTAGCAGGCAACGCATTTAGTGTTGCCTTTAACGCCTCAAGGCCATGCATTTGAACACTAGCCATTGCTTGCCCCCTCGGTACACAGAATTTCTAATTCAGAATTTTTTTCACGCAAGTTAAGCGCGCTTTTAATATCAAAAATGCGGCCCTTGTAGATAATGCGTGTAGCAGTGGTAACGCCTTCAAAATAACGGCAACGAATGCGGTGCGTGATTTCACCCTGCACCTGCCCCGCCGCTAAAATTTCACGCGCACTAATCGGCTCTATAGATACCCAGCGGGTACCGGCTTGCAAATCTAGCCAGCCATCATCCAAATGGCCCACCTCGTTTTTTAACGTGGAGCGCTTTTGAAAGGTGGCGCGTTTGTTTAGTTTGCCGGGAATCATTATGCAGACCAGCCTTTTCGGCTAATGTTGAGCAGGCTTTCAACTGCCATGGGAAGCTCTTGCGCAGTAACACCCACAAGCACCGCTGTACGGTTTTCATACCAGTGCGCAACAATTAAACGTATGGCGCGCGTGATGTTTGCGGGAACATCTGCAGCAGCTCCAAAGCCAGCTACAAAGCGAATGGTAATTGCATCGCGGCGAGCATACACAGCAGGCCAAACAACACCTGTTTTTGGCTCAATAAACGCACCGTCTTCATCGCCATATAAATAAAAATCAGCTACATCCAGTGTTTGCGCTTGGTTATCAACATCGAAATAAGTGATTGAGGTAATTGATTGCACCGGCGACAACGGAAGTACAATACAACTGCTAAATGCAGAGAGTTTTAAATCCCACGATTCAGCGGTTAATACCTTGCCTACAATCCCACTTTTGCCACCAACCAATGCGCATGCCGCCAAAATATAGCTCTCAATCAAATCATCTTCATCGTCGTGCTCGACTTTTGAATCAGCTTTGCAGTCTTCAACACTGACCGGCAACGCAACAGTGCCTGCAACTTTTGTGAGAAAGTAAGAACTCATTTTTTTACAGCTTTTTCAGTGGAAACTTTTTTTGTAGCGGTTTCGGCTTCGGTTGCATTCTTGGCTTCTTCCACATCTACAGCAGCGCGAGCAGCTTCACCTTCGCCTGTAACAACGGGAGCAGCCTGACCAGCTTCGATCATGCGTAAACCTTCGGCGCCATCCACTTCGACTTCATCGCCACGATTTTGAACAACATCGGGGCCTACTCGACTGCACAATAATTTAATTTTCATGCGTAGCTCCAAATAAAAGCGCCCCGTAGGGCGCTTTTTATTAATCAACATTATGCTTTTTGATTAACCTTATGCGTTAACCAAGTGTTTTATCGCAGCAGAGTTTAATAACTCGCCGTCAAAGCGCTTGAAGCCGACCATGCCAACTTGGAAAAATTCTGCATAGCGCTCGCGCAAAGTTAAAACTTGGAAACCGTTAACTTTACGCACCACGTAGCGAGAAAAATCACCAAAAATAACAGGCTTAGCAGTAGTAGCAATATTGGCCATAGCCTGGTTAACACTATATGGCTTACCTAAAAACTGATCTGGCTCGCCAGTGCGTACATCGCCCATTTGCCACAAATTATTGCCGTGGCCATCTTTTAACTTGCGCATGGATGCTAGCGTGGAATCGTTAAACATCCAGCGGCATTTTGGTGAGGCGCGATACGCAGGATCTACGCTGTGAAACAAATCAATCAGTTCGTCTGCTGTGATTGCCGCCGCACCAGCAGCTGTTTTGCCGAGCGAC
>CAUOQW010000545.1:0-2624 GCA_963506825.1 uncultured Cellvibrio sp. | reverse complement strand
GCTGCAGAGTTCATCAAGCTTTCAATTGGATCGGTCACGTTGTGGCTTTGATCCAACAAGAATGACGGTGCAAAACCGTCTTGCTTGCGATGGGTTGCATCAACCAATTCGTTGAAAATAAAGAACTGACGGTATGGGTTGATTGAACCGCTATCCAAATCGTCATCGCCGTATTTGCTGTCATTGAAATGGAAGCCCGCGAGTTTTTTGAATTGAATCAAACGCGATACGATCATTTCAATATTTACGTTAGGCGCATGGTGACCAAGGTCTACCAAGCATTTTGCTTTATCGCCCAACTCTACTGCGGCGAGCATACTTGTGCCCCAATCTTGAATTACAGTTGAGTAGAACGCAGGTTCAAACATTTTGTGTTCAATGTACATCAACCACTCTGCTGGCAAGGCCGCATAGATTTGATGCATAGAATCTAAATAGCGCTCAAATGAGCGTTGGAAATGTTGTTGACCTGGGAAGTTAGAACCATCACCAATCCACACAGTTAATGCATTTGCGCCCAACTCTTTACCGAGCTTAATACATTCAATATTGTGTTCAATGGCTTGATCGCGCGTGGCGATATCCACATTCGACAAGCTGCCGTATTTGTAAGAATGCTTTTGACCGGGTTGATTTTGAAAGGTGTTGGAGTTGACTGAATCAAAACCTAAACCCAATTCATCCGCATGGCCTTTCAATTCTTTGCCATCGCTCACTTTATCCCATGGGAAATGTGGCGACACTTGTTTAGTGCAGCGCACCAATTGATTGATTACCGCGCAGTCATCTAATTTTTCATAAATGTTGCGTGGCTCACCTGGATTAGGGAAACGCGCAAAACGCGTTCCACCAGTGCCAACACCCCACGTAGGCACACCTACTTGAAACTCAGCAGCCGCGTTCAAAATGGTGTTGATATCCACACCGCGTTTTGCAAGTTTATCGCCAAGGTAAGCGTAATCACTTTCAACTTCTGCTATTTGCTTTGCATTAAATTCTGCAAGCCATTGTGCATCTATACCATTTTTCATAATGTTTCCTCGCCCAAGTTTTTTATTGGGAAGTTTTTATTTGGAATTAGCGAGTAAAGGAAGCAGCATTACCTGCGTCCACGTTGAGAATATTACCGGTGCTCTTAGCCGACAAATCTGATGCCAAGAAGTACACAGCTTCAGCAATATCTTCTGGCAACACATCGCGCTTGAGCATGCTGCGCTCGCGATAATGCGCTTCAAGATCATCGCCGTCTTTGTTGTAAGCAGCAGCGCGCTCTTCGCGCCATTTGCCGGTCCAAATTTTTGAACCGCGCAATACTGCATCCGGGTTAACGGTGTTGCAGCGAATACCGAGTGGAGCACCTTCCAATGCCATTGAGCGCGACAACTGAATTTCAGCGGCTTTTGCTGCGCAGTAAGCCGAAGCATTTGGCGATGCAACCAAACCGTTTTTACTTGCGATAACTACAACAGCTCCGCCGGTTTTTTGTTTCTTAAGAATTTTAAAACCTTCGCGCAATGTTAAGAAGTAACCAGTAGCGAGAATGCTGATGTTGCGATTCCACATTTCCATGTCGGTTTCATCTAATGGTGCCGCGCTGGCAATACCGGCGTTAGCAACCACAATATCCACACCGCCGAATGCGAAAGCAGCCGCTTGCAGTGCAGCAGCAACTGAATGCTCATCGCGCACATCACACTTAACGGTTGCCACTTGGTCTTTACCAATCAAAGCACCCAAATCAGTTTTCGCTTCAGCCATGGCGTTATCGTCGATATCCGCCAACATGACACATGCGCCTTCTTTGCCCAAACGCAATGCAGTTGCTTTACCAATGCCACCGGCACCACCAGTGATAAAGGCTACGCGACCTGCCAATGGTTTAGGCGCTGGCATACGTTGCAATTTGGCTTCTTCTAACAACCAATATTCGATGTTAAAAGCTTCTTGTTCATCCAAACCAACATAGGTATCTACGCTGGCAGCTTCGCGCATTACGTTAATCGCGTTAACGTAGAATTCACCGGCGATACGTGCAGTGGATTTGTCTTTCGCGAAGGTCAACATACCCACGCCGGGCAACAAATAAACTACAGCGTTTGGATCGCGCATGGCTGGGCTGTTAGCGTGTTTGCAGCGCTCGTAGTAAGCGGTGTAGTCAGCGCGGTAAGCGTCTAATTGGCCATCTAACTGTTCTAAACAACGCGCCAATTCAGCAGATAAATCGACTGCGTCTGGCTTGAAGTCAATCACGAGAGGAACAATCTTGGTACGCAAGAAGTGGTCTGGGCAAGAGGTACCCAAGGCGGCTAACTTGCTCAAGTCATTCGAGTTTACGAATTCCAAAATCACCGCAGAATCGTTGAAGTGACCGACTTTGTATTGAATGCTGGCAGATTGGGTGTTGGTGATTTTACCGCGCAGTGCTGGCATCAATTTAGCCACTACGTCTGCACGTTTAGCTTCATCCAACAAGGCTGGGTAGCGAATGCCGCCAAAGCATGGCGCGGTGTTGCGCTTAGCCAGCCATTGGTCTGCACGTTGAATTAACCCTAAGGTCACTTCGTAACATTCTTTGGCGCTTGCGCCCCAGCTGAAGAAACCGTGGCCTTGCAACATAACGCCTT
>CAUOQW010000544.1:0-2627 GCA_963506825.1 uncultured Cellvibrio sp. | reverse complement strand
GCCTGTAGCATAACCTCTAGCGTCAACTGGTATAACACGCGTTTACGTCTTAGCGAATTTGCCGACACGATTAATATTGTTTCTAAACAATATGGTGTGAATCCGGGCTTTGTTCGCGCCATTATCCACGCGGAATCTGCATTTAATCCACTCGCGCGTTCACGTAAAGGTGCAATGGGTTTAATGCAATTAATGCCGGGCACTGCCAAAGATATGGGTGTTATGGATTTAACCAATCCAGAGCAAAATATTACCGGCGGGGTGAGGTATCTTGCGGGTTTGCTGAAGACCTTTAGCGGCAATGAAACCCTCGCGGCAGCTGCCTACAACGCTGGCCCCGGAGCTGTTACGCGCTACGGTGGGATTCCTCCTTACGAAGAAACCCAAACCTATGTGAAGCGCGTAAAAATTTTGGCGGATCGTTACAAAAACCAACCGCAGTTAGCGGTTAATTAATTGCGTTTAAATACGATAACTGGTTTTGGTCATAGCTTTAGAAACGAGCGTCATCAAACCTTTCACTGGCGCAGGGAAGTTATAACCGCCTGCGCTTAACGCCATATCGGCATGGCGCGCTTCATCGCGCAACATCTCTGCAACGACTGCACGGCTTTTCTCATCCTGTGCAGGCAATTCATCCAAATGTTTTTCTAAATGTTTACAGACTTGTTCTTCAGTCGCCGCCACAAATCCCAAGCTCACTTTATCGCTCACCAAACCCGCGCCAGCGCCAATCGCAAACGAGAGGCCGTACCACACTGGGTTTAATAAGCTGGTGTGGCTGCCCAGCGCTTCAATGCGCTCTTGGCACCAGACTAAGTGATCTACTTCTTCTGCCGCTGCGTGTTCCATTTCAGCGCGCACATGGGGTAATTTTGCCGTTAAGGCTTGGCCTTGGTAGAGCGCCTGCGCGCAAACTTCACCGGCGTGATTTACGCGCATTAAACCCGCAGCATGGCGTGCTTCGTCTGCCGATAAATTGCTATCTTGAATTTTCTTGGCTGGCGATGGGCGCTCAGACGATTGCTGCCCACCGGAGAGGGTTCGCAATACATGATCGGCCTGGGTGATAAATTGGTCTATGGCGGTGAGCTGGCGCATTATCTAAGCCTCTTTGATACGAATGACAGGATTGTAACAAAAAATACGAGCTGGGCTTTGTTTGATATTAGTTTAACGCCTAGAATTCCTGTTTCTAGAAATATAAAGCAGCACACAAAAACATAACATTAAAGGTGAACTACAGGTGCAGGACGTCAACGAAATAAAGCTGTTATTGGATTCCCGGATTCCGCTGGTGGTGATTGAAACCTTCGAGGAAAAGAAAGCCTTGGATGTGCTCTCCATGGTCGCCAACAACCAAGGTCGCGATCTCCATCGCTGGTCGGTTACCGATGGTCTAACACGCATTAATTTTGGCCCGCAACTCGTTCCCAAAGGCAGCGAGCTCAACAAAGTTGAAGATGCACTGTTGCATATTAAAAACCAAAACCAAGCAGGTATTTATGCACTTTGCGATATTCATCCCTTTTTAGAAAGCCAACCGCAAGTGGTGCGCCTGCTAAAAGACATAGCGCTTAATCACTTCGCCATCCCCCACACCTTGGTATTTTTAAGTTACCAATTGCGTTTACCGCCAGAACTTTCACGCTATAGCAGCTCCTATTCGCTCGCCTTGCCGAGCGATGAAAAAATTATGGATGTGATCCGCGAAGAAGCCAAAGTGTGGTCCGATAAACACGGTGGTGCGCGCGTAAAAACCGACAACATCACGCTCAAAAAATTAATGAATAATTTGCAAGGCTTAAGCGTAAGCGATGTGCGCCGTTTAGTGCGCATGGCAATTTGGAGCGACGGCGAATTATCTGAAGTGGATGTGCATGGCATCAACAAAGCGAAATTTGCTTTGTTGGATATGGAAGGCATTATGAGTTTTGAAGCCAATGTAAAAGACTTCTCGCAAGTGGGCGGCTTACACAATTTAAAACGTTGGTTAATTACTCGGCGCGATGCCTTCATCACCGAAGATAGCAAGCTCGATATGCCCAAGGGTATTTTATTGTTGGGTGTGCAGGGCGGCGGTAAAAGCTTGGCTGCAAAAGCTGTGGCGGGTTTATGGGGCTTGGCGCTGTTACGTTTAGATATAGGCGCGCTCTACAATAAATTTCACGGTGAAACCGAACGCAATTTACGCGAAGCACTAAAACTTGCCGATGCCATGTCGCCCTGCGTAATTTGGTTAGATGAAATTGAAAAAGGCATGGCGCAAGATGGTAACGACAACGGCGTATCTCAACGCTTATTGGGCACATTGTTAACTTGGATGGCCGAGCGCAAAACCAAAGTTTTTATAGTCGCTACTAGCAACGATATTACTAAGCTGCCGCCCGAATGAAGTCGCAAAGGCCGTTTAGATGAAATATTTTTTGTGGATTTACCTGATGTAGAAGTGCGCAAAGATATTTTTATTATCCATATCAATAAACGCAACATGGTCGCCAGCGAATTCGATGTAAGAAAACTCGCCAATGCTACCAACGGCTTCTCTGGTTCAGAAATAGAACAAGCCATAGTTGCTGCACTCTACACCGCAGCCGCCAACGCACAAAAATTAACAACCGATATTC
>CAUOQW010000543.1:0-2631 GCA_963506825.1 uncultured Cellvibrio sp. | reverse complement strand
TGGGAGGTAATCATGGCTGAATCATCGGATGCTAAAAACAGCGCGAGCTTAGCCACATCGTGCGCACCCAGCCGTTTTTTCAAGCATACACGTTTCATCAATTCTTCTTCTTGCTCAGACGACAGCCATTTTTCCAGCTGCTTGGGCGTTGCCACCCAGCCCGGCAAAATCGAATTAACGCGAATATTGTCTGCGCCAAAATCGGTGGCGAGCGCTTTCGAAATCCCCAAAATACCGGCTTTGGCCGCGATGTAGCTCGCCAGATTCGGCGGTGCGAAATGGGTGTTAATGGAGCTGATATTCACAATAGAACCGCCGCCCTGAGCTTTCATCATGGGCTGTACGGTTTGCGCCGAGAAAAATACCGGGTGTAAATTCACCGCCAAACTTTGGTGCCACTGCGCTTCTGTCAAGCTTTGGGTCACATAGCGCTGATCATTGGCGGCATTATTAATAAGTACACGAATATCGCCCAGTTGCTTTTGCGCGTTATAAATACAGGTGCGCAAAGACTCTATATCACTCACATCACACAGCTGGAATAGCGGGCGCGGCAAACCTTTGGTCAACAAATACGCGCAGAGTTGCTCGGCAGCTTCTTGATCGACATCCACAAACGCAACCAATGCGCCTTGCGCCAAAAAGGCTTCAACCAAGCTTGCGCCAATACCGGTCGCGCCACCAGTAATAAACACTGGGCGGTTTTCCAAGCAGGCGTAGCGCGTGTAACCGTCGTGTGAGGAATAGCTGTACATGTGTAACTCTCTGGGCATTATCGGGCCAAATAAGCTTTGGCGATCATCTTAAGCGATAAGGAACCTAAATAATGCGATACCTAAACGATAAGATAAAAGTGTAGAGAATTTATTCCGTTTGTGGAGTTTTTACTAAGGATAGATTAATCAACTGCATCACTTCATTGAGTAAATATTTTACGGACTCAGAGGCAGCGTCGGGGTTACCGGCCAAAATCTCGTCGTAGATCTTTTTATGATCTTCGTAACTCGCGTTAAAAACGCCCTTCAACTGGTTAGTGCTGGCGATACTGACTCGCAAGGCCACCTGGATAAACTGACGCAACTGCAAGAAGAAACGGTTGTTGCTGGCCGCGAGTATGGCCGTGTGGAATTCAATATCTGCACTTAGGGGATCATCTTGGCCGAGATCGGCCTTGCGCATACGCTCAAGCGCATCGCCAATGGCTTTCATTTTAGGCTTGTCTTGATTGTTATCGGCCGCTAAACGGGCTGCTTCGGGTTCAATTGCAAGGCGCAACTGGGTGAATTCACGCAGCAAATCTAATGATGGGCGGGCATGGAGAGTCCAAGCGAGTACATCCGGGTCAAACATATTCCACTGGGTGCTGGGCATAACGCGAATGCCTTGGCGTGGGCGAGATGCCAGCAGGCCTTTGGCCGTGAGCATTTTCACCGCTTCACGGGTCACACTGCGGCTGATATTGAACTGCTGCGATAACTCAGCTTCGGTGGGGAAACTTTTATCAACGGAATAGCTACCTTGGATGATAGCCGCACCGATTTGATGAGTAAGTTGATGAGTGAGGTTTCGACCGGAATCCAACATCTTCTTTAGCCTATTTATATTATGTATGTGCATTATACGCTGAGTGATTGAGCGATGAACAGCCACACAGCAACCCCTAACACCATGGCTTTAGAGCCACAAATCTCGACCGAGGGGCGAAAAAAAACCCATACCGCGAGGATATGGGTTTTCGTCGAGCAGTTAAATAGTTATTTTTCAAGATCGACGTGGCGCACGTCTTCACCTTTAACCAGATAAATCACATATTGCGCTAAGTTGCGGGCGTGATCACCAATACGCTCAAGCGCGCGCAGCGACCACATGATGTTAAGTACGCGCGTAATACTGCGCGGGTCTTCCATCATAAAGGTCACCAACTCGCGCATAGCAGTGCCGTACTCCAAGTCTACAGTGCGATCCATTTGCACCACTTCACCGGCCATATCCACATCCAAACGCGCAAAAGCATCGAGTGAATCCTGCAACATGCGCGATACCAAACCGCCAATATGGCGAACTTCTACGTAGCCACGCGGTGCCATACCTTCAGCACTCAGTGCGATTGCCTGACGGGCAATTTTGGTCGCCTCATCACCAATACGTTCTAAATCTGTAATGGCTTTGGTAACGGCAATCACCAAACGCAAATCGCTAGCCGCTGGCTGGCGACGTGCGAGAATCAAAATACATTCTTCATCAATCGACATTTCCATCGAGTTGACGGTTTTATCCGCACGCACCACTTGCTCGGCCTTGGTGATATCAGCATCCACCAACGCGGTAATCGCATCGTTCACTTGACGTTGCGCCATGCCGCCCATTTCGGATAAATGCTTGCGAATATCATCTAACTCATTGTTGTACTGCTGCGAGATATGAAGTGTGTGGCTTGTAATATCCATAGTCGGGACTCCGCCAAAATTGGGCCGAAACGGCCGGATAAATTTAATAATTTTTTAACTTTTAAAAGCGCAACAGCACCCCCTCCCCCCCTCCCCCGTGAAACGGGGGAGGGGCTTTACTCCCAGTGCGATTAGCCTTGTGCGTAGCTCACTCTAATCTCCTCCCCTTTGTGAAGGGGGAGGC
>CAUOQW010000542.1:0-2633 GCA_963506825.1 uncultured Cellvibrio sp. | reverse complement strand
GACCTGCGACCGTTGGTGGTCAGACGATACCAATGGGCTACGCAAAAGACTTTTAAGTGATGTGAAAAATGGAACAATGGCAAACAGCATTGGAGATTGGAATGGCGTTGCATCTTCCTATTTCGGTAGTAGTACTCAAGCTGATGACCAGCTTTTGAAAACGGCCATAGTGTCCCCTGGTGCTCAATCACCAACAACAAAGCTTGCTATCTCAAATTCGCAAATAGATGGTGGTTGGTCTTCGTTAGAGGGTTGGATTAATGGTGCTACAGGAGCAGGGCTTTTATTTGACGGCCCGCAAATGCTAATGGAATCACAAGTTCTTAAGGCGGGTGCGCCTGTCATACAGGCATTCGCTTTGATGATGTTTGTGATTGTGTTGCCGCTATTGCTCTTATTTAGTCTTTACGAGCTTGGCACATTGATTAGCTTAACCGTCGTGCAGTTTTCTATCATTTTCTGGTCATTTCTATTTGCACTAGCGTTATGGCTAAACAACTTTCTCATGTCGTCTCTTATGGATGGGCGATGGATTGATATGGTAAATACCGGTGATCAGCCAATGGAGGCAATGGTTACGTTGTGGATAGTACGGTTTACCTATTTACTTCTGCCGCTATTGTTTTCAGCGCTGCTCGGCACTGTTGGCCGAAATCTTGGATTAGGTATTGAGCAGGGAATGGGCAACTTAATGTATAACTCTCATAAGGCGGGAGGCTCAGCTGGAAAGGCTGTTACTGGTGGCATGGGCAAAAGAATGAAATCTGGTGGAGGAAAGTCGAAATGATAAGATTCACTAGCCGGAGCGATTTATGCAACTCTGGCTAGTATCTTGTGTGGTTTTTAAAGACTTCGTATTTGCTTTCCGAGCCAAATTTGTACATAACATCATCGTCTTCTGAGCTATCTTCCCGATTGTGATCGGTACTTTCGCCTGAGGTCAGGAGGCCAACAATAAATGAAAGCGCGATAAGTACCAGCTTAAAAGCAAGCACCGAAATGGCTAGCGCGAAACGGAAAGTTACGCGCAAAACCTTATTCCAGTTAATTGCTTTTGCAGTTGCTGATTGAGTGTTCATTATATTCGTCCTAAATATTGACCTATGGATTTAGCTTAGCATGTGCAAACTGAATTTGGTGTGAATCTGTACTTAATTTCGCACCAATTATATCTGTGCCGCTTTCCGTAAATTGGCGTTTAAAGCGATGCAGAAAATTTTAGGTAGGGTAGCTATAAACGACACCTTCGGCCAAAACGGAAGTTCGTTTCCAAAAATTACTCCCAGGATAACGTCAGTGTAATTGCCACAGGGGGTTTTTCTGGCAGTGCTAACCTCTGAATATAAACAGACTGCGTCGCTGCATCCACAAGGCCTGAGCCATAAACATGGGTACCTTTTGTGGACTTTACGAAAGTTAGTTCAACTGTTTTTACACTCATTTTTTCTCTCGTTAGTAAGCTATTCGTTAGGGAAATTAAGTAGCTGTAGGTACACCCGAAGTGCGGCATAGGCATCATTCGCTGCATAGAGTAACTGATTACTTGTGAGTATTGGACTACCCCAGTTCGACATGGTGACCTGTCTGGATTTATGAAATTGCTCGTTGAACACAATGGCGACCGCCGCTCTAATACCAACAGTGCTGCGGTAACCTTGCCTTTTAAATACCGGGCGAAGATCCACAAGCCCACGAGGCAATACACCAAACTTCTTCAGCAATAACTTACGGTCTGAGCCTAAATCAAAGCCAATTTTCTTTACATCTTCAGTCGCCAACAAATACAGTAATGGATTGTGGCTTTCTGGATTACACAATTGAAAAATGTAAGCATGGCTCTCACTTGCGAATTGAACCACATGTGGCCCATCACTCACTTTACCCTTCTCAAACGTAGGTCGTGATTCAGTATCAAAACCTACGGCTTTAGTCAACGATATATGCAATATAGCGGCTGCAAAATCATCAGCTGTTACAGGGATAATAATCTTATCGAGCCCTAGATAACTGAAATTGGGTAACTGATTAGTTTCTAAAATAGTAGGAATTGATTTTCGCATAACACTCTGTGCGCTCTATTAATTCAAGCGGTAAGTCTAGAGAACGATTTCAGTAAGGCTATCGAAACGAATCTCATCTCTTCATGATGACGTTTAGTCAGGTGAGCGGTATATCCTACACCAGATCGTATTATTGTTTACCGAAGGATAAACGGCCAAAACCGGACGGTCATTATTTTTTACCAATTCCGTTTTTCATTCCAAAGCAGACTGTCATCCTTGCTGATTCTTGTATCTTCCCACACCAAGTACGCGCACGCTATTCAGGTCACACCACGAGGATCTAAAAATAAACGCTACCAAATCAATCCCACTTGCCGAAACCTGAAATAAAGGCAAGTTCCCCACCCTTTGTAATTTGGGTGTCCACTCCGCTCAACTATTGACCCACAACTTGAACAAAACTTATGTTCAATTGAAGATTAGGAATAATAGGAATTTAATTGATAACCGCCAGAGGTAAAAATCAATTTATCTTTCTTGAACGTTAGATATGTTACTAAAGGAGCTCCATGCTACTGTTTACACATTCTCCAATGGCAATTAGCTACCATTGCTGGGGTTTCAAGTATT
>CAUOQW010000541.1:0-2641 GCA_963506825.1 uncultured Cellvibrio sp. | reverse complement strand
TTTTAATTCCTCTAAATTTTTTTCAAATATTTAATCATAAGCAATTCGCTTTCCCATTGGCCTAACTGGAGGGCCGGATGTACCGATAACACTAAAACCGGTAGGCATCATAGCTGAGTCCATTAACGTTGTAGGCATCCAATCCCTATCTGCAGGATCAATTAAAATTACCTTGTCATAGGTTAATATAGCCTTTTTGATATCCATTAGAGACGTGGGTGATTCGGACGGCGCTATTAGGCTTTCATAAATCATTTCAAAATACCTTTTTAAAGTCGATGATCGCTACTTGTATTAACTTAGGTAAGCTGCTTAAGCAGCCTAACCGCAACACCCACCAATACCGCCACAGCCAAAAGCAAAATTCCCCAAAATAAAATGGTCTTCCAACTCACCTGCATTCCAGAGCGAGCAAACGAATCAATATTAGGTTTCAATTCTGTAAACACAACCTGCCCCCACTTCAATTCTTTACCACTCACCAACTGCGAAAAAATCTGGGTGCTGGTGTGTTGGCTGTTTTGCGCGGCTTGATCATCTATGGCAATTTTGTAAGGCGCTGCGTTGTTCGCAATAAATTGCAATATTTGCGGTTGGCGATGGAAAACCAAGGTGGGACTAAGTGTGGTGCGCACCAATTCGTTGAGTTCAACACGCCAGTAGACATCGCTATTACTGTAGATATTAATGGCATCGCTCTGCTGCCAATCGCTCCCCACTTGCGCATTAAACCAAATACCTTGATGGCGTAATTGCCAGGGTTGCTTTTCGGTATTGCGCGAAAACACTTTTATATTATCGCCATACATAAAGGTGCCGAGGTTAAGGCTGATATTGGTGACTGGGGCAATATCGTCACGCGTAAATTCCCACGCAGCGACGGGCATGGCGGCGGTGTGATTGCCTGAGCGTATTGCTGAGTTCTGATCTTTTGCGAGTACGCCTTTTACTTCCCAGCGATCAACAATCGGCGCATTGGCGATTTTATCGGTATTTTCGATTTGGATTTTGGTGAGCTGCAAATTCTCGTTGCCGCGCGTGAATTTCAAACGCAAATAAGCATATTGCTTCTCGCTCAAATTCACCGCGATTTTATTGCGCGTGAGCAACTGCCCTTCTTTTTGCAATTGCACTAATGTGGTTTGCGCAATGTTCGACCAACTACTCAGATCATTAGTACCGCTGACTTGTACTTCTAAATATTGGTTTGTTTCAGATGCTTGCCAATCCACCACCAATTTATCAATGCGGGTTTTTACATCGCTCACATCCACCACATAAAAATCAACCGGCACACTTTGGTCTTGCAGTTTATCGTTGTTGGTTTTTTCTACACTGACAGATATTTCATTGGCATCCAAACGGATTGATGCGCTGTTTAAAGTGATTAACGCCTCTGGCGGTGAACCAACTGCAACTGGGAAAAAACGCGCATTTGTTAACTGCGATTGCTCACTGACTTGTGTGCTAGGTGCAGAAATACGATACGGCAATTTATTACCTTGCTGGTCGGTTACTACCAGATCGTTTAATTGCGTATCGCCACTGTAACGATAAATATCGTGTGTAAGCGTGGTTTGCACATAAGTACTGGGCGCTTCGTTTATTTGGTAAACGGGGATGACTTCGGCATTGGCCACCATGCTTACCAAGCACGAAATAAATAGAAATGTTTTTTTAATAGGCTGCATAAAAAATTCCACTATCAAACCTGCCCTTCCGTTTTTGGTTCTTCTGGTTTTGACTCATCGGTTGAATCGCTTATTAATCTGCTTTTCGCCGTAATTGGCGATAAATAACCTATCAACAACATCAAACCGCCTACCACCATAAACGACACTATGCGCGCGAGTGTACCTGTGCCCGTTAAATCTTTGGTGAAAAGCTTTAACAGCACCAAGCCTAATAAAGCGGCACCGAGCATCCAGAGTTTGCGTTCTTGCCAGCGGCGCGAGAGATTCATAACTACCAATGCGCAAATTGCCCAGAGGATTGAAAGCGCCATTTGTACAATCACTGAATCCCACATCACATGAGAGACATAGGCAACATTCGCATAATGATGAATCGCACGCAGCACCACCACGTTAATCCACGCAAAACCTAATACACCGATCACACCATAACGCAGCTCGGCAGGTACTGAATTCAATTTGATAAAACCACGTTTAATCGCGTAAGCAAAAATAATGAGCACAGTGGCTTGTGCCAAATCGAGTGGATTTAATATAGGTAAATAGAATTGATCGGTAATTCCCGAAAAGTGACAGGCAGCAATAAACCAGAGTAATAATCCCAACAACAAGGGTGCAGGAATTAAGTTTTTGTAATCGGCTGAATACTGTGCAAACGGCCAAATGGATTTATTGTTAAGGCTTAATAATGCAACCAAGGGCACTACCAAACAGGCGAACCATAATATCGCTGCGTTGGTGCCGTACCATTGCAATTCTTGTTGCCAATGGCTCGCCTCCCAATACACAAGGCTAAACAAAAACCAAGCCGTTAATACGTGGAACACACTGAGCAAACCGCAGGAACTTGTTTCGCGTTGGCGCCACAAAAAGCGGTATTGCACCAACACAAATACCAGCAGCGCAAGCAAGCCCCAACCTTGCGATGGATAAACGTCGTAGCCGAT
>CAUOQW010000540.1:0-2651 GCA_963506825.1 uncultured Cellvibrio sp. | reverse complement strand
GCTTTTGTGAATGATGAACCTGCTGGCATTGCCAATTGTTTTGAAGGTTTCTCTACCTTTGCGTGCAAGCCTTTGTTAAACATTCATGACTTTGCTGTTGCGACAGAATTTCGTGGGCGAGGATTAGCTAAAAAACTAATGCATAAAATCGAAGAAGTAGCCAGTTCGTTAGGTTGTTGCAAAATTACGTTGGAAGTGTTAGAGGGAAATGCAGCTGCACAAGCTGCCTATAAGGCATGTGGCTTTGCAGGTTACGAGCTAGATCCAAAAATGGGTCGTGCAATGTTTTGGCAAAAAAAGTTATAGTTTGATCTGTATTATTTTTCCCCCTATTTTCTCAACAGTGGTTCAAATAATCCATAGCGCCAATTTCTCACTGCCATAACCACAGTTACACCATTGCGGTTTTCCAAGGGCAGTGCTGCATCATCGTTATTGATATCGTCAAATTCCCGCGCAAGTTTTTTCAACTTGCGTTGAAACTCCCCGTTACTTTGGGGTGACAGCATGCCGTTGAGCACAATTAAACACTCATCTTCGGCTTTAAATTTGGTTTTAAAATATTCTTTGGCGATATTGGCTTGAAAAAATTGTTGAATGGGGCCATTTTCGCGCCAGCTAAAATTAGGTGCCACCAATAATTTAATTTTGTTTTTGGGCAGTAGCTCGATAATTTTTAATTTATCCAGCCTCGCCAATTTTTGAATACAATCGCTCTCGCTGAGTTTGTAATAGCTAATAATATCGGGCAGCGTCCAGCGATTAAGTACGGATACGGTAATTAATAATAAAACTAAATCCTGTGTGATCTCCTGCTCTTGCTCTATCGATAAATGCTGCAAGCGCGGTTGCTGCTCATTCATCATTTGCACCAAATCTGAAATTTCCAATTCCATAAACTGGCAAATCTGCTCCAAACGCTGCAGGGATATGCTCTGCTCTGCGAACAAGCGTTTAACACTGGCCTCGCTCAAGCTTAGCTTGGGTGCGAGTTCGGCATAGGTAATACCGTGGGATTTTAGGGCTTTTTTCAAGGTTGCCAAGAGTGAATTGATTTGAGCCATAAGTTCCCCAAAGGTGACTTTAGTTTAAAAGTATTGAAATACGATGCTTTGTGTGAACTTTAACGCTACTTATTAATAAAAGGTAGCAAATATTGTTGGGGGTGGGCATTCTTGCCCCGCTTTCAGCATTGATTCAGCTTGACCTAGTGTGAAGCTAAAACGTACAAGGAGAAATAAGAATGCAAGACGTGTTTAAGATTAAGGGTTTCCTGCCTTACCTCATGGTGTTATTCATTAATGCTTTCGTGGATTTGGGCCATAAGATTGTTATTCAAAATACCATCTTCAAAACCTACGATGGTCAAGAGCAGGTAGTGTGGACTGCCATCGTTAATGCGCTCATTTTAATTCCGTTTATTTTACTTTTCTCTCCTTCTGGCTTTTTGGCCGACAAATATCCCAAGCACAAAGTCATGCGCTACAGCGCTTGGTTCGCGTTGTTCGCCGTGCTCTTAATTACCTTCGCCTACTACCAAGGCTGGTTTTGGTTTGCGTTTGCAATGACCTTGGTTTTAGGTATTCAAGCCGCAATTTATTCGCCCGCAAAATATGGCTACATTCGCGAATTAGTCGGTGACCAATCGCTGGCGAGTGCTAACGGTATTGTGCAGGCAATTACGATTGTGGCAATTCTTGGTGGCACTTTTGTGTTTTCTGCCTTATTTGAAAAATTATTAACGCCCATAGTCATAACAGATACAGCAACTTTAATTAGCCACATTGCGCCTTTGGGTTGGATTTTGGTGGCGCTCACGATAATTGAGTTGTGGATGGCCTATCAATTGCCAGCGAAGCGCGAGCGCGATAACAGCAAATCCTTTTCCTCTGGCCAATTTTTTAGCGGCGGCTATTTAAAGAAAAATTTAACCACCATTTTTAACAAGCGCGCTATTTGGTTATCCATTATCGGCCTGTCTATGTTCTGGGCGATTGCGCAAGTGGTGTTTGCCTCCTTCCCCGCATTTGCGAAAGAGGTATTGCATGAAACCGATACCCTAGTCATTCAAGGCATTATCGCCTGCACCGGTATAGGTATTATTTTAGGTTCACTGTTCGCAGGGAAAATTTCTAGAAATTATATTGAGCTGGGTTTAATTCCAGTCGGCGCCTTAGGCTTTGCTTTGTTATTAGGTGTGATGCCCGCATTGGATTCGCGCATCACCATGGCATTAACCTTTACCGTGCTGGGATTTTTAGGTGGCTTATTTATTATTCCTTTAAATGCCTTAATTCAATATCACGCCAAAGCCGATGAGCTAGGTACTGTTTTGGCGGGCAACAACTGGATTCAAAATATCGGCATGCTGAGCTTCTTAGGCATAACCATTGTCTTGGCTACAATCGGCGTGACCAGCGCGCAATTATTTTTCCTGTTGATGTTAGTAGCTTTAGCCGGTGCGATTTATACCGTTTACGAGTTGCCACATTCGTTAACGCGTATTGTGGCGGGATTTTTTATTTCCGGTAAATACAAAATTGATATTGTCGGTTTTGATAATCTCCCAAAAACTGGTGGTGCTTTATTGTTAGGTAATCACATCAGTTGGATTGACTGGGCGATGATTCAAATCGCCAGCCCGCGCCCCG
>CAUOQW010000539.1:0-2655 GCA_963506825.1 uncultured Cellvibrio sp. | reverse complement strand
TGAACGAAGGCGTTAATTAAACGCCCGGATATAGTGGTAGCGGGTGGAACCTTAGGTAATTGATGGTAATGAAACCAATGCGCACTACGAATTTCTTGCTGATCCACTTGAATATCGCCCCCAGCATAATCAGCAAAATATCCCAACATTAGCTGACCCGGAAATGGCCAAGGTTGACTGGCAACATAGCGAATATTGTTAACACGCAGCCCTACTTCTTCCATCACCTCACGCTCAAGGGTTTGCTCCGGACTTTCACCCATTTCGATAAACCCGGCAAGGCAAGAGTACTTTTCTTCTTTCGAGCGCGTATGCCATGCCAATAAGCACTCGTCACCGCGAGTTACCAAAGTGATAATACAAGGTGACAAACGCGGGTAAAAATCTATTGCGCAATGCACACAGCTTTTTGCCAAGTCCTGCGAATGTTGCACCGTGGGATTTCCGCAGCGGCCACAAAACTGATGATCAAAATGCCAGCGCAAGACTTGCAGCGCTCGCCCAGCAGTTTGAAATTCATCTTCAGATAATTGCTCTAAAAGATTTCGCAAACTTAGCCATTGATAACCTTGCACATTTTTATGATGAACACAGGTTACGTAAACGCTAGCGTCATCATGACTTTTCACTGGGTGCTTAACAATTAATTCTGCTGAAAAATTATTTAAATCTGTATCATCCAATAACACTAAGGTTCCATCTTCAGTGCACAAAAAATTTTCATCTGCCACTACATAATGACGCGTTTTATTTTGCACAAGCTATACCTGGTAACCTAAAGCTTCCAAGCTTTCTTCTGCTATGCGTAGCACTTCAGTATCGGTGTTTTTGTCAACTTTTAAACTGTCTAAATAATATTCCAAGCTGATAATTGCATCGGCAAAAGTATCCATCATATGTTGAATTGCCGCTTGTTGTTCATCGTCCATCAGCGATTCATTAATGAACTGCATACAACCCGCAACGACTTTGGCGGCGCGCGGCAGACCTAGTACAAACATGCCGCCGCGCACACTATCCAGCGTGGCTGAAATATTGGCGATATGGCCTTTATCGTAATTAGATTCAGAGAAAGCACTGAGTGCACGCTTAGCCATAGCGAGGCCAGATTCAATTTCATCTATTACTAATTTTTCGGCTTCTGCAATTTGATTGTTGGCCATCACATCATCGCGCGACAGTGCATTGATTTGCGCAAGTTTCTCG
This sequence comes from uncultured Cellvibrio sp., assembly GCA_963506825.1. Classification (GTDB taxonomy): domain Bacteria; phylum Pseudomonadota; class Gammaproteobacteria; order Pseudomonadales; family Cellvibrionaceae; genus Cellvibrio. The sequence goes on along the minus strand of CAUOQW010000539.1, from coordinate 1,449 downwards.
TCGGATAAATTACTTTTTCCTAAACCAGCAATGGTGCTTTCTACATACAACAAAGTATCGGCCACACCTAAAAGATCAGCCGCATTCACAGCTTCACCCGTCGTTTGCCAGCGCTGAATTTTTTCAATTTCTTGCTTAAGGCCATTACTGGGCGACACCAAACCAACAATTGCCAAGATATCGGCAATTTTTTTCAAGGTATCGAGCAACTCAGGAGATTCCGTTAATAGCTCCTCACCACTTTGCGCTGCGCGCTCAAGAATATTTTTGGTGCTGTGCAACTCGTCGGTTAAGACCGCTGCCATGGAATTAATGGTGTTAACGCTCGGGCCTTTTAAAAATTCCATTTCGCGCGCGAGTTCTGCATCGCTGTAACTTAAGGGGCGCAAACCATAGGCCGCGGCAACCGCTTTGGATTTTTCAGTGTCCGATTTGGAAAGGGTTAACAGATATAATAATTCTTTAACTAATGCGGCATCTGGCTCGCGATTTAAAACCGCGTCACCTTCAAACTGTAAGCGCTTAATTTCACGATCTAAACTACTGAATAACATTTTACGGCTTTTGGTAATGCGCAGATTTTCTTCGCTAATTGCGCTCAAACTTGCATTGGCAAGCCACCAAAAATTGCTCAGTACGCTCGCGCCGCACGCGGACTCTAAACGTTCCAACGCGCGGCACATAATGCCAAAAGACGGTTTCACCTGTGAGCCCTGCAATACTTTTAACAAGCCGGTTTGATACATATGGCGCAAGCGACGCACAAGAATTGAAATATCTTCTTGCAGTGGCGCATGTTGCAAAGTGCGGGTTACTTTTAAGGGCTCAAACGCGAAGTAATAACTTTCAGGTAGCGGAGGCGCACGGCGCGCTTGGCGCAGCTCATTGATATGGGGAATAAGTAACAAGGCCATACTGCGCGATGTTTGCAAACAAAATTCAAGATAGCGCGGCAACATAAAAAACGCCGTGGTCAGCAAATCCAAGCGTTTATTTGTGCTCGGGTCTTCACCAAGGGTTATGTCGTTGATGTGTTCAAGTAACTCATCTGCCAGTAAATCCACGCCCTTTAATTGAATCAAACTTAAAGTGCCGCGAATTTGTTTAATACCTTCAATGCAACTTTGCAGTAATTCGCCATTAGTTCTATCGTTTGAAAACTGCTCTAAACGCAGTGCCGATTGCTCGATAGTAGCGAGCAGTTCATCGTGCACCATTTTTAACGAGGCAATATTAAAAGCTTCATTTGCGCTCATGTATCGAATCCTGGAGTTAATGTTATTTTTTGACTCTATCTCACTTAGGGAGATTTTGCCCAATATTTAGTGCTGGCGATGAGAGAATGCTAATGGTTTCTCAAAAACCCGTCCATAGACTGCAACCGTTAAGATTTGCTTAGTGTTTTCCTAAGCTTCAGCAACTACATCTTTAAGCCAAATACAGTTACCT
>CAUOQW010000538.1:0-2660 GCA_963506825.1 uncultured Cellvibrio sp. | reverse complement strand
ATGCCAGAGAAATACGACCTTCATTTTGCCGTTAAAGGGCATGCGGATGATCCTCTTGCAACATTTCAGGCGTTACTAATATCACGCCCTTGGGTGATACAAAGAAACGTTTGCGATCTTCTACTTCATCGTAACCAATGATTGTGCCTTCAGGAATTTTGCAGCGGCGATCAATAAGCGCTTTGCGAATTTTGCAATTGCGCCCTACTTCAACGCTTGGGAAAAGTACTGAGTCTTCAATGTCACAATAAGAGTGAACGCGAACGCGCGGGAACAACAAGGAATGTTTAACCACTGAACCAGAAACAATACAACCACCGGCAATTAATGAATCAACGGCGTAACCGCGACGGCCTTCATCATCAAATACAAATTTTGCCGGAGCTACTTGTTCTTGGTGAGTCCAAATTGGCCATTCAGCATCGTACAAATCCAACTCGGGAATTACTGCGGTTAATTCAAGGTTGGCTTCCCACAATGCATCAACAGTTCCCACATCGCGCCAGTAACCATCGCCACCGCTAATCGGATCACGGAATGGAAATGCGCTTACGCGATGGCTTTTAATCATTTCAGGAATAATATTTTTTCCGAAGTCGTGTTCTGAATCAGGATTTTTTTGATCCTTTAATAATTCACTGAACAATACTTTTGTGCTGAATACATAGATGCCCATAGATGCCAAGGCTTTGTCGGTTTTACCCGGCATAGGTTCTGGATTTTTTGGCTTCTCGGTAAATTTAATAATGCGGTTGTCTTTATCGATATCCATCACGCCAAAAGCACTGGCGATTTCAAGTGGAACTTCGATACAACCTACAGTGATATCTGCACCGCGTTCAACGTGAGCGGCAATCATGGTGCCGTAGTCCATTTTATAAATATGGTCACCGGCAAGAATCAAAACATATTCAGGATTGTGGCGACGAATAATGTCGAGGTTTTGCAATACAGCATCCGCCGTACCTACATACCAAGATTCATCTAAACGCTGTTGTGCGGGTAGCAATTCTACGAACTCACCCAGTTCACCACCCAAGAAACCCCAACCGCGTTGAATATGACGATCCAATGAGTGAGATTTATATTGTGTTAATACGCTGATGCGACGAATACCGGAGTTCACGCAGTTAGATAAAGGGAAATCGATAATGCGAAATTTTCCGCCAAAATGTACAGCGGGCTTTGCGCGCCAATTCGTCAATTGGTGGAGGCGGGAACCGCGGCCTCCAGCAAGAATAACGGCCAAGGTTTTTTGCGTTAAGCGGCTGACGAAGCGACCAGAGGTCTGGTTAGTGCTCATTAAAACTCCTTTCTTCTTATTACAAGGGTGAGGGCTCGACAATAAATTGATTTCTCTTTTGTTGCTGTCGGTAATAGACCTTCAGCAATATCAATGCCAAGAGAAAAAAATCCGTTTATAAGTTAACTGCTCTATGCATAATTTAGTTTGCCTTATCAAAGCAATACAAGTGTAGACTCAATAGTGGCATCGAATCTGCAAATATTTCGTTTGTGTGAAATTATTTTTTACTCTACTTTGTGTAATAGCACTGCATTACTTTAACGCTAAGGTATGACGATTTCATGTACTAATAGTGTGAAACCATGCAGTTAAATTGACTAAAAGCTTGCACATATAAACTTAAACGCCATCATCAAATGGCATTGATAAGAAACCAGAAATGACGCTGAAAAATGGCGTTAAATTTCCCCTAAAAACAGGATATTTTTCATGCTCAGTGCCAAGCCAGCACAAGGTTTACCCAGTGAATTACTACGCATTATTGCCGCCACTCACCACGATCCTTTTGAGGTGTTAGGGAAGCATCGCCTCCCTCGCCCGACGGCTAATGCTGACACCTGTATCAGGTTATTTATACCTGGGGCTAGCAATGTAGCACTTCACTTAGATAACCAACGTATAACACTAGAGCGTATTGAAGGTACTGATTTTTTTGAATGGCAGGGCTTAGCCAAACAAGTTCCCGGTCATTATCAAATTGAGTGGATTGACCGCCACAACCAAGCTCATAAAGAATTTGATCCCTACAGTTTTGCACCACAATTGGGCGAGCTGGACATGCACCTGTTCGGCGAGGGGCAACATTGGGATATATATCAAGTGCTTGGTGCACATCCCAAAACAGTAGATGATATCGAAGGTGTTTTATTCGCAACATGGGCCCCCAGCGCTGAGCGCATCAGTATTGTGGGCGACTTTAACGATTGGGATGGTCGCCATCACCCCATGCGAGTACGTGGTGGCAGTGGCCTTTGGGAAGTTTTTATTCCTGGGGTAAAAGCGGGCATCAACTACAAATACGAAATTAGCAATCGCAACACCCATCAAGTCTTTCTCAAGACAGACACTTATGGGCAAGCCTTTGAGCAGCGACCCAAGACCTCATCCATAGTAGCGGCACCCAGTGAATTTAAATGGGATGACAGTGCATGGATGAGCAATCGCGCCCAGTGGGATTGGCAACATTCGCCCTTGTCGATTTATGAAGTGCACTTGGGTTCATGGCGTCGTGGCGATGCAAATAGCTTTCTCAATTATCGCGATTTGGCTCATCAACTGGCCGATTACGTAAAATACATGGGCTTTACCCATATAGATATCCTACCCGTTACTGAACATCCGCTGGATGACTCTT
>CAUOQW010000537.1:0-2668 GCA_963506825.1 uncultured Cellvibrio sp. | reverse complement strand
TAAAAACCTCGAATTGATTAAAGAGATTTATTCGCTGCACCAAACCCTGAGGGACAAAGTGCAAGTGCTGCATGTGAATGGTCACGTAGGCGTTCAAGGCAACGAACTTGCCGACCGTATGTCTATCCTTGCCATTCAATCCCGCGAAACCGAATTTGCACTGTATCGCGAACCTTTGGATATTGCAGCGATATTGGCAACACGCGCTGGTTGAAATAACCCGCGCACCCGAAAATGGGGTCAGCCATTACAGGATGGAAAACAAACAGGCGAATCTATTCTTGAATACATGGAAGTAGATTACAATCGGTCCATAACCATAGCGCGATTGGATTTATGAAGCCTGATCGGAATAGTGCTTACTCCCGCTCAGGACGAGCGGAGAATATCAATTAAAGTATTAGGTAAGTGCCTTCGGGTCTGATCGCTTTGGTGCCTTGCCAAGTGTCAGAAGTTGGTGTTGTGATCAAGGTAAAGAGTCAGATATGGGGTTGAATTAACGACCTGTCAATTAAATGCATAGTGCCAAGTCAACCTGCTGCGTTTTGATTGTTTTAAAGTAGCGCTTCTTTTAGCGCTTATTAAAAGTGGCGTGTTTATTTTTTAGGACTGTATACAATAATGAATCTGCATAACAACGCTGAAAGTGGTACAACAATGAACCTTAGAGTCCCTACGGTTATTGATCTTGAAGCTTCCGGCTTTGGTAGCCAAAGTTACCCTATTGAAGTTGGGTTTGCACTGCCCAATGGCCGCTTGGAATGCACACTTATTCGCCCGGAACCTTCTTGGACTCATTGGGATGAGTCCGCTTATGCCGTGCATGGAATTACACGTGAATTACTATTGGCATTTGGCAAACCTGTAGATCAAGTTGCGCATTGGTTAAATAAACAATTAAAAGGCACAATAGTTTATTCGGATGCATGGGGTCACGATTATGCATGGCTGGCAGTATTGTTTGATGCAGCTAATCTTGCACCTGCTTTTAAACTGGATCATCTCGCCAGTGTTATGCCTGAATGTGAATCAGCTCGTTGGAATAAATTGCATCAAGAAATTGAATTGGAGCTCGGTTTAAAACGTCATCGCGCTAGTAATGATGCGCTTATGCTGCAACGCACTTGGGTGCGTTTAATAGAAAGCAATCAGTTTTCAGCAGCTTAAAATAATAATCTATTTATGAAATTTAAATATTATTTGCACGAACTGCGTTTATTAATTGGTTTAGAGCGTAACACTACCAGCCATGGCGAAAAGTGGATTTCCGGTATAGGCGCCATGTTGGGTATTTTGGCTGTCTATTGGATTACTCGCTGGCAATTTCCTCATGGATTTATGGAAAATGCGGGCAGCCTCATTATGGTCACCTCTATGGGGGCATCCGCAGTATTGCTCTTTGCTGTGCCGCAAGGCGCATTATCGCAACCTTGGGCATTGGTGGGCGGGCATTTGTTATCGGCATTTGTAGGCGTAAGTTGTCAAAAATTATTTCCCGATCAAACGTGGACACCTGCGCTGGCTGTTGGTCTCGCCGTAGGTGTTATGCATTACTTACGCTGTATTCATCCACCCGGTGGTGCAACATCGCTTGCTGCGGTAATTGGTGGATCAGAAGTATCTTCTCTCGGTTATCACTATCTCATCATGCCCATATTAATTAATGTAATTGCAATTTTAATAATGGCCGTTGCATTCAATGCTCTATTTCATTGGCGGCGTTATCCTGCACATATCAACAAACGTATTCGCGAATCAAAACAAACCCAACCAGCAGCGCGCCAATTCGAATTAACACAAGAAGATTTTTCTGCCGCGATGCAGCAGTTAAATTCTTATGTAGATGTCACAGCCGAAAGCCTTACAGAGTTATTGGAATTGGCTAAACAACACGCAGAAAAAAATATTACTCATCCAGCAGATATTGTTCCTGGCCGTTTTTACAGCAATGGAAAACTCGGTAGATTATGGAGTGTGCGCCAAGTGTTAGATGGCTCGGATGAGGATGTTATTCCGGAAAAAGATCGCGTCATTTACAAAGTGCTAGCAGGCGATGGCGCTTATCAAACCGCAATTTGTTTGCGCAGTGAGTTCCGCCAATGGGCGCGCTTTGAAGTGAAACCGCAAGGTAATGGCCGCTGGATAAAAGTGGATGCGGATTAGCTCTCGCTCGAAATAATCAAATAGTGTGAAATTACAATTTACAACAAATTTTTGGCTGTGGTTAGCATAATCAACCGTTACTATGGCAGCCTTTATATGCACCACATGCCTCAGGGGATATTCATGTTTTTACGTAAGTTATCAAAATTCACTGCTGCCGCTTTGTTCTCTTTATCGGCTAGCTTTATGGCTGCGCAATCTGCCAATGCCACTATTGTTCAATTTCAAACTGTAATGGGTGACTTTTCAGTCAATCTTTACGACAAAGGCGCCCCCAAAACCGTAGAAAACTTTTTGGCTTATGTTAAGGCGGGTGCTTATACCAATACTTTTATTCATCGCTCTGTGCCGGGTTTCGTGGTGCAGGGTGGTGGTTTTAAATATCCATTATTCTCACCTATTCCACAAAATGCTGTTGTTGTTAATGAGCCGGTTTATGCAAATAAACGCGGTACTATTGCAATGGCAAAGGGGCGCGAGGTCAACTCAGCTACGAACCAATGGT
>CAUOQW010000536.1:0-2672 GCA_963506825.1 uncultured Cellvibrio sp. | reverse complement strand
TCTGCGTAGATATTGTAAATATCTTCAGTGCCCGATGGGCGCGCAGCGAACCAACCACTTTTACTGCTCACTTTAATGCCACCGATTGCTGCATTATTGCCGGGTGCGTTAGTAATGATGCTTTCAATTTTCTCGCCCGCTAATTCAGTAGAGGTAATTTGTTCTGGCGATAGTTTTGACAGCGCTTTTTTCTGTGCTGTGTTTGCAGGCGCTTCAACGCGAGCTTCAGCAGCATGACCATATTCATCGGCCAAAGCTTTGTAATGTTCGCCGGGGTCGCGCCCTGTTTTGGCAACAATTTCGCCAGCGAGCAACGCAGGAATTAAACCGTCTTTATCGGTTGTCCATACACCGCCATCAATGCGTAAGAATGAGGCGCCTGCGCTTTCTTCGCCACCAAAGCCGAGTGAGCCATCAAATAAACCCGGTGCAAACCATTTAAAACCTACGGGAACTTCGTGTAAACGACGGCCTAATTTTTCTGCCACACGATCAATCATAGAGCTACTTACAGCCGTTTTACCAATGGCGGTAGCAGCGCTCCACTGTGGGCGATTGGAAAACAAATATTCAATCGCTACCGACAAATAATGATTGGGCGGCAACAAGCCAACACTTGGTGTCACAATGCCATGGCGGTCATGATCGGCATCGCAGGCGAAGGCAACTTGATAATCGTTACGTTTGGCGAGCAAGCCTTGCATGGTGTAAGACGATGATGGATCCATGCGAATTTTCCCGTCCCAATCGGCGGTCATAAATTCAAAGGTTGGATCAATAATTTGATTGATTAAGTGCAAATCAATTTTGTAGAAATCTGCAATTGCACTCCAGTAACGCAAGCCAGCGCCGCCAAGTGGATCTACACCCATGCGCACACCTGCGTCGCGAATAGCATTCATATCGACTACGTTAATTAAATCTCTTACGTAGTAATGAATGTAATCGTGTTGATGAGTAGTTGATGCTTTTAACGCGGTGTGATAATCCATGCACTTAATATCGCGCAGATCATTCTCTAGCAATTCGTTAGCACGTGCCTGCATCCAATTAGTCACATCGGAATCTGCTGGGCCACCATTAGTTGGATTGTATTTGTAACCACCATTATCAGGAGGGTTGTGCGATGGAGTAATGACAACACCATCAGCAAGGCCACTAGTACGACCTTTATTGTAAGTAAGGATTGCGTGAGAGATTGCCGGAGTTGGGGTGAACTCACCGCCAGCGGCTAAAAATATTTCAACACCGTTTGCTGCAAAAACTTCTACCGCGCTAATTTGCGCAGGTTCAGAAAGTGCATGTGTATCTATACCTACATAGAGCGGGCCGGTGATGCCCGCTTGTGCGCGGTAATCGCAAATGGCTTGGGTAATTGCCAGCACATGATTTTCGTTAAAGCTGGTTTTAAACGCTGATCCGCGGTGGCCGGATGTACCAAAACTAACACGCTGTTCTGCAATGCGTGGGTCAGGTTTTCTATCGTAATAATCAGCAGTTAGCTTGGTAACATCGACTAACATTTCAGCTGGCAATAATTTTCCAGCGTATGGGCTAATGTTCATTTCATAACTCCTTGGGCGCGGATGATCTTTTATTAATTGGTTTTAGTGCTAGATGTTTCAACGGGAACTATTTTTACAATAATGCCTAGCAGCGGATGGTCGATATAATGAACTTCGTTACTGCGCATACTGCGCTCTTGGTTAAGTTTTACAATACGTTTAATCAAATAGTCTTGATTGGTTTCGCCCGCGTTATTAACCGTATTTGGCTGCGGTGGTAATTTGGGCCAAGTCTCGGTGACATTACTGCCAGCAGGCACGAATTGCGTTAACCATAAATTAGTTTGAATACGTAAATATTGGCCAACACTGAGAGAAATACTACCTTCCAATTCTTGATGGGTATTAAAGGTTTTCCCACCGCTAATCGCAATATGGGTTTTACGGCCATAAATCATTTGTCGCCAAGCTTGATGATATAGCAAAGAATAACTACCTTTAGACACTGTAGCAGCATGGGGATTAAGCAACCGCTCATTGGGTGCTAGCAAAGAGAATTCTTCGTAAGCACTAGCCTCACTTTTTAAACTGAGCAGATTCTCTGGGTAGGTCAACTTTATATCAGTCGGCCAATGCTCTTCTGGGGCGGCTTGGTTGCGTGCAAATACAATCAATTCGACTTGATAAAGGCGCTCATGATTTTGTGGTGCTTCTGTTTCAGTTTGTGCTTGAGCATGAATGCTACACACAAACATTAGAAAGCTGAGGTGCGTTAGTACGCTTATGAAATATTTTTTTATAGGCATAAATATTTTCTCAATCTATTCATTTGGTTAGCCGTTTTTTAGGGCATTAATTTATCGAGCAATCCAGTGACTTGTTGTAAACGTTGCTCAGTAGTTTCCATCGGTAGAGTAAATTTAATCTTATTGGCACCTTCCAACTTATAAGCATGAGGTGCGGCTTGTACCATTTTAACAATGGTAAGCGGTTCAACGCGGGTGTCGCCACTAAACTCAATAACCCCTGAGCGCGAGCTAGCTTCTAACTTAGTTATACCAATTGTCTGCGCTTTTAATTTTATTTGTGTGACGCGCACCAAGTTTTTGGTTTGTTCTGGCAATAAACCAAAGCGGTCGATCATTTCAACTTGCAGCTCGCGCAGCG
>CAUOQW010000535.1:0-2691 GCA_963506825.1 uncultured Cellvibrio sp. | reverse complement strand
AGTTCGCGACGATGACATTGATGCCTACATTAGCAAACGCCGTCAAACTATAGGACCTGCTGCAGCAAATAGAGAGATAGCCCTTTTATCAAGTATTTTCCGGCGGGCAGTAAAATGGAAGTTAGTAACGAATTCGCCATGTGTGGATATGGATTACTTCCAAGAGACACCTCGTGAAAGACATATATCGCACCCAGAATTCGACGCATTTTATAAATTTGCGAGGGAGATTAACCCAACAGTTGCGGCATACATCTTTTTCAAATATCTCACAGGCAGAAGAGACTGCGAACTATTAGGGTTACAAATGAAGGACATTACCGAAGCAGGAATTTATCTTAAGGTTGCGCAGAAGAAGCTCGGGGGTGGTTCCGAACTCTATTTAATGGCTTGGTCTGATGCATTGCGTGAGGCAGTAACTAATCTTTATAGCGCCAACTCACAAAAATACCGAACCACGGTAAAAAGTAAAGATATCAAAGACGCGGATCCAGAGGAGTACCTTATTCAAACAACCAGAGGAACTCGGTATACCGCGGACGGGTGGAGAACTATTTTCCACAAACTTATGACTAAGGCGGTCTCCCAGGGCGTACTAAAAGAGAAGTTTCACTGCCATGACATTAGAGCCAAAAGTGCCACCGACACAAATAATGTGGACGTAGCGCACTCTCTACTAGCTCACAAAGATATAAAAACCACCAAGATTTATATGAGAGCAGGCATTCCAATAGTTCCATTACGTTAATACTCCACTATGACAGGCGGGCATAATCCCGCCTCCTACCGCCCCACCCTCTGCAAAAATACTATTTTCAGATTTTTTAAAGAAAAATGAAAATACTACAAAAAAGGGGGTACTTTCAGAAAGGAATACCGCCGTTAGCGGCGTACCATAGATCAATAGACACAATATTAATGCCTAACAGCAAATTAGAAGTGATTTGTGAAATATGAAGCAGAAGTGATGCTGACCGAATAAGTTAACTTACGCACGTCAGAATCGAAGATGATTTTTTTAAACTTTGAGTAATACGGAGGAATTAAATTTGAAAAAATAACGTTTCGGAAACAAACGATTTTTTCGGAAAAGTTAGAAAGGCTTTTGCCTCTCCAACCTAGTAAATATGGTGCCCGGTCCCGGAATCGAACCAGGGACACGAGGATTTTCAATCCACTGCTCTACCGACTGAGCTAACCGGGCGTGTCGTTGCAGGCTGGCTGCAAGAGGCGCGTATTAAACCCGCTTGGGGGTTTTGAGTCAATACTCGCTGTGAAAAAAAGTCCTTTTTTATCAAGGGCTAATTAAATAGCGAACCCTTTGTGTGTTTATTGTTCAATCACGCTTTGGGCGGCGGAACATAGCCATCGGCTTGGTCGTATTCATCGCCCGATAAGAACTTGATCATCTGTTCATTGAGGTAAACGCGGGTGCCCATATCCATCATGTTCAGGCGTTTTTCGTTGATGAGCATAGTTTGGTGCGCCATCCACTCCTGCCACGCCTTTTTAGAGACGTTGTCAAAAATATCCTGACCTTTAGCGCCGGGGTAAGGTGGCTGATCCACACCTTCGAGTTCTTCTTTATATTTGCGACAAAAAACGAGCCGAGCCATAGGGATTCCTAAAGGGGTAAATAAAAAGAGGTGCCATTGTAAGACCGATTACCTGCGCGGGTCTAATTGACTGAGTTTTTCTAGCAGCTTTTTCACCGGTGCGGCCAAACCTAACGCCTCTGGCGCATGCAAGCTGTACCAATGGCTACCGCCGCTAGCAATACCGCTTGGGGTTTTGGCGAGCTGAATTAGCACGGGCGTAATATCCAAGTGATAGTGGCTGAACGTATGGCGATAGCTAGTCCAGACTTCAGAATTTACTACTTTGCCGAACTGATCTTGTGCATGGGTTTCTGCATCGTCATCTATCGCCAATTCAGGGAAGCTCCACAGGCCACCCCAAATACCTTGCGGGGGGCGCTGTTGCAGCAAAATTTCGCCATTGGGGTTGCGCAACATTAAGAGTTGTACGAATTTTTCTGGCAGTGTTTTTTTCGGTTTTTTGCCAGGGTAGCGCGTTTGCTCGCCTTGCGCGTAGGCTATACAACCGGATTGCAATGGGCACTGTTCGCACTTTGGCTTGCTGCGTGTACAAACTGTTGCACCCATATCCATCATGGCTTGGGTGTAATCATTGCTGCGTTTTTTCGGCGTGAGTTCTTCGGCAATTTCCCACAATTGATTGAGCGTATCCGTTTGCCCCGGCCAGCCATCTACGGCGTGATAGCGCGCGAGTACACGCTTTACATTGCCATCTAAAATCGCGGCGCGTTTTTGAAAGGCGATGCTCACAATTGCACCCGCCGTTGAGCGACCAATGCCGGTTAATTCGCTAAGCGCTTCCACCGAATTTGGAAATTCACCACCGTATTGATTAACCACCGTTTGCGCGCAGCGATGCAAATTGCGCGCGCGGGCGTAGTAGCCGAGACCAGTCCACAAATGCAACACTTCGTCGATAGGTGCAGAGGCAAGACTGTGCACCGTGGGGAATTTTTGCGTGAAACGCTCAAAATACGGAATCACGGTAGCCACTTGGGTTTGCTGCAACATAATCTCTGACAACCACACGCGGTAAGGCGTGATGTTTTGTTGCCAAGGCAAATGTTTGCGGCCGTGCTTATCAAACCACTTT
>CAUOQW010000534.1:0-2692 GCA_963506825.1 uncultured Cellvibrio sp. | reverse complement strand
GCGACATTGGAAATTAAATTCACATCAATACCTAAGGCAGCAGCGGCAGATGTCCAGCGCTGCTCAAAGGGTGTGTTGAAAATAATGTCTTTATTGGCGGGCACTGTAAGCCATGAGTTAGCTGCAATTTCCGCTTCCAATTGGCCTTCTCCCCAGCCTGCATAACCGAGCGCTACCAGCCATTCTTTTGGGCCTTGGCCTTCTGCCAGAGCCACAATAATATCGCGCGATGCGGTCAAACTAATCTCAGGCGATACCTTAAGCGTTGAATGCCATTCCATATCGCTGGAGTGAATCACGAAGCCGCGTTCCTGCTGCACCGGGCCACCTGCGACTACCGGTTGGTGGCCTTGGTTAGGGCTGACTTTTAAATCCATTTGCGCATAAATTTCATGCAGCATCATCGGCATGGGGTTGTTGATCACAATACCCATAGCGCCTTCGCTGGAGTGTTCGCAAATATAGGTGACGCTGTGGGCAAAAGAGGTGTCTTGCATGCTCGGCATGGCAATCAAAAAGTGATTGCACAGACTGCCGGGAACAAGCTCATTGGTATCTATATAGGAAATATGTTTTTCAGTCATGAGATGAGTATTGTGTCAACGCGTGCGGAACACAAGTAAAACCTGAGAAATCAGTGTTACTCATCGCTGGTAGTGATGTTATTGGGCTCAAACCTGACATAGCGGATAATTTTTAAACGATCCACTTGGCGGCGAATTTCCGGGGGGAATTTTGCGTAGGGTGCTGCTAAACGCACAATTTGACGTGCTGAGTCGTCCAAAATACGGCTTCCGGATGAAAGCGTGATGGCGATTTCTTCCACGCTGCCATCGGGTTTAAGAGTTACGTTGAGCATAACGCGCCCAGTGATATTTTTGGCGAGTGCCTCCTTGGGGTAATTTTTAGTACCTATTCGCTCAAACTTTTCGCTCCACTTAATTAAATACTCTGCATCAAAAGATTCCTTGGCGGAGACCGCAGTGAGAGTGCGAATGCGTGGGCGCTTGGCGTATTCCTGTTTTTGTTTATCCAGCTTGGCTTGTAGGCTGGCAATTTCAGCGGTGATGGCGGTTTGATCTTCTAGCAGTCCCTTGTGCTGTTCTTTTTCTTCCTGATTTTGCGGATTTTTTAACTGATGTAGTTTGAAATCGCTCTGACCGGCTGTCGTAATAATTTGCTGCTTTTTTTCGGTGAGCGAGGTGGCCGCAACCTGCGGCATAGGGTTGACCTTGCGCACTTGGGTATCGGCAAATTCGGCTTGGCGCTCGGTGCTCAGTTGGCGCGCTTTGTCTTCGGTGCCGCTGCCCTCTTGGTTGTGCTGTGCGAGGAAATCGGCCTCTTTAGGGGCTTTGGTGGATTTGTGAGTTGCAAGTGTAATCTCAATGGTTTGCGAGCCTTTGGATGCGGGGGGCGACTTGAAGTTAATCCCCAAAATAATCAGTGCATGTAATGCAATGGCCACAAAAACAGTAAAGCTGAGGCGATCACCGGCATCGACCGGTTTGGCCTGCAACTCTTCTGTCATTTCAATTGCCATGGTACCTGCACTCACAGCGAGTAATCCGGCAGTGATTCTTTGCGGCGCGCAATTGCGTCCATAAGTAAGTCGCCAATATTGGTGCTATAGGCTTTGTCGATTTCGCGTGCGCAAGTGGGGCTGGTAACGTTGATTTCGGTGAGGTAATTGCCGATCACATCTAAACCGACAAAAAGCAGGCCTTTCGCGCGCAGGGTTGGTGCAATTTGGCTGACAATCCAGCGGTCTTGATCGGAGAGTGGTTGCGCTACGCCAGTACCGCCTGCAGCCAAGTTGCCACGGGTCTCACCTTTGGCGGGGATGCGCGCCAAGCAGTAGGGCACGGGTTCGCCGTCAATAACCAAAATACGTTTATCGCCTTCGGTGATTTCGGGGATATAGCGCTGCGCCATAATGGTTTGGGTACCCATTTCGGTGAGTGTTTCTAAGATTACACCGACGTTGGGGTCATCTTGGCGGCAGCGGAAAATACGGCTGCCGCCCATGCCATCGAGTGGTTTGAAAATTACATCATTATATTGCTGATGAAACTCGCGCAGCTTCACTGAATCGCGGCTGACTAATACCGGCGGGCAACATTGTGGGAATTGCGTGGCGAAGACTTTTTCGTTGCAGTCGCGCAAGCTGCGTGGATCGTTAACTATGAGCGTGCCTTGTTTTTGCGCGGCTTCCAGAATGTAAGTACTGTAAATGAATTCGTTGTCAAAGGGCGGATCTTTGCGCATTAAGACGGCATCCAAGTCGCTCAGCGGGCGGTCTTCATGTAGCCCCAATGTGTAATAGTCGTCGGGATCTTTACGCACATTAAGGCTGCGCATAGTGGCGCGAGCTTCGCCTTGCAATAAATAAAGATCACTTTGCTCTATGTAGTGCAGATTCCAACCGCGCGCTTGAGCGGCGAATAAGAGCGCCAATGTGGTGTCTTTGTGAAATTTGATCTTGGCGATGGGGTCCATCACTACGCCGATATTTAGCGTCATTAGAGAATCTCGCTTACGAAGTTTGCGGTTGTGGGAAATGCGGCCTAAAGTTAAGTCCTAAGAGCGTTTAAAGCAAGGGTATTGCGCACACTTCTGCGCGCCAATTAGGGGCGCTAAAATTTAAAATTTGAGAAGAGAATACCCATGGTTTCAAGTAGTTATGGCTAAACCT
>CAUOQW010000533.1:0-2694 GCA_963506825.1 uncultured Cellvibrio sp. | reverse complement strand
GTCAGTCGTGAGTAGCGTTACTGATTAAGTGGACGGATTCTTGGGTGACATTAATATCAGTGTCACCTGCAATTTTAGGCGTGGCGCGATTCTAGCAAACCAAGGGATTGGCTCCCAGCAAAAGTGTATTTATTGTTTGATTGGCTTTGGGGGCTCTTAAGATGTTTTGCATATTCCGTTGTGTCGCAGAAATAATTTTTTTATATAAATAAAATTAGCAAACATTTAAAGCTGAACTATTATCAGCTTATGTACTATCCATAAAGCGAGGCGACATCGTGAATTTACAAAATCTAATAGATAACGCTCAAAAACTGCCCAATATTCCCAAGGTTGTCCAAGAACTTATAGAAAGTTTTGGTGATGAGAATGTGAGTAATGATGCAATCGCAAAAAAAATAAGCGCAGATCAAGTACTGACAATTAAAGTGTTACGCGCGGCTAACTCGGCACACTATGGCGGTAACCGCAAAGTGGGTTCGGTGAGTGATGCGGTGTTTTTGTTGGGCTTTAATGCGGTGCGCACACTGGTGTTAGCCTCTGGCCTCACGGGTGCATTTAAAGCACCGGAAGGTTTTGATATCAAGAAATTCTGGCATGATAGTTTTGCGGTGGCAGCAATTTGTAAGTGGATTGCGCGCTATTCTCACGATGATGCAGAAACTGCATTTACCTGTGGCATGATTCACAATATTGGTGAATTACTGATTCATATCCTCTTGCCAAACGAATGCGCAGAAATGCAAAAAGTTGTTGATAAGGGCGCACGCAATGCTGATATTGAAAAAAATTACTTAGGGTTTGATTTTTCTGAAGCGGGTGCTGAACTTGCGCATCGTTGGAAGTTCCCGGAAGCGATTGTTAAAGGGATTCGCTATCAGTTAGAACCCCATGGAACTGAACCTTTCCCACGTTTGGCAGGCGTTATTAGTATTGCGCTCTACATTAATAAAATGAATGAATCGGGTGCGGATAGTGCTGCGATTTTAGCGGGTTTCCCCAATACATTGGCGACTGAGTTGGGTATTAATCTGGTTAAAATGATGGAGAAAATTGAGGACACTAAAGAGCTGGCTACAGCTATTGATGAGTTGCTTGATTAGTTTCTGTTTGAAAAAAAGCCCGCATTTTTGCGGGCTTTTTTGTTTCTGTTGCTTTTGTTGTTTCTGCTATTGGCACAGGCTCAATGCTTGCGCAAAACAATCTTCAATATCTTGCGGTTTACTTTTTCGTTTTACATCATCAAAGAAAATCTGCGCTTGTGGGTACTGGCGGCTCAAATACATCAACCACTGTTTAACGCGGTTGCCGCAGTTTCTTTCTTCGTAAAGCGGCGTCGTTTTTTGATAGTAGTCGAACAACATTTGGCAAATTTCTGGCCATGTCAGTGGCTGATAGTCTTCACCGGCTAAATGCGCTTTTATTTGGCGAGCTAAATCTGGGCAAGACAGTAAACCGCGCCCGAGCATGACATCCTCGCATTGGGATTGCTCTCTACAACGCAGATAATCGTCTACCGTCCAAATTTCGCCATTGGCGATTACCGGAATTTTTAGCTTGGCTTTAATCTCGGCGATGTAATGCCAGTAGGCGGGCGGTTTGTAGCCATCGGCTTTTGATCGCGCGTGAACCGTAAGCTCATTGGCGCCAGCAGATTCCACCGCACTCGCATTTTCCATATAGGTGGATTTGTCTTCAAAGCCCAAGCGGATTTTTGCGGATACGGGGATGTCTTTGGGTACGGCATCGCGCACGGCTTTAATAATGCTGTACACGCGGTCTGGCGTGCGCAATAGGCAGGCGCCGCCTTCGTGGGAATTGACGGTTTTGGCGGGGCAGCCGAAGTTGAGATCAATAGACTTCGCGCCGTAGCGCACCAACTCCAAGGCGTTTATCGCCATAGGTTCAGGTTTGCTGCCGAGTAATTGCACTTTTACGGGGGTGCCATTAGGTGTATTGCAGTCGCTTTCAAGTTCTTGGGCGAATTTATAGAAGACTTTGTAGGGCAGCTTTTGGTCGGTAACGCGAATAAATTCGGTTACGCAGCCATCAAGCCCGCCAATACGTGTCAAAATGTCGCGCACGTGATGTTCTACAACGCCCTCCATCGGGGCTAACATGATTCTCATAGCAGGCAATATCTAAAGTAAGCAGCATCTAAAGATGACGTAGATTTATCGAGGGCGGCATTTTACGCATGCTATTGCAGGATTGCAGGCAGTTTTGCTCGTTATCATTCGTTTTGATTGATAAGTGCCCTTAATCTGCGTAGATTGCGCGCCTTTTCGTTTGCTTTAACCCTATTTTCGAGGATTTACCATGACATCAACCCATTTTCATGAGCTGATTGCCGACCCACAACTGCGTAAGGCGATTGATGCGCACGGCTATGAGCAGCCGACGCCCGTGCAGTTGCAAGCAATTCCGCAAGTGTTAGCGGGTAAAAACCTCTTGGTAAGCTCCAAAACCGGCAGTGGTAAAACCGCCGCATTTCTTTTGCCTGCCTTGCAAAAAATTCTCACCACGCCAACCACCACGCCAGAAAGTTCACGCATTCTAATTTTGACGCCCACCCGCGAGTTGGCTCGTCAAATTCTTAAAAATGCACAACAACTTTTGAAATTTACCCACATTAAAGTCGGTATGGTTTGCGGTGGCGAAGAGTTTAAATATCAAAAGGCGATGTTGCGTAAG
>CAUOQW010000532.1:0-2703 GCA_963506825.1 uncultured Cellvibrio sp. | reverse complement strand
CGGCTTTGGATTGATTGGGTTTTTTTAACACATTGCTAATAAAATTTCCGGCTTGAATAAGTTTTTGTAAATCAACGCCGTGTATAACTCCCAAACCATTCAGCAAATAAACTAAATCTTCGGTGGCGACATTGCCAGATGCACCCGCTGCGTAAGGGCAGCCACCCAAGCCTGCAACTGAACTATCTATAACACTCACGCCCATTTCTAGTGATGCATAAATATTGGCGAGCGCTTGTCCATAAGTATCGTGCATATGCACGGCAAGTTTTTCAATGGGAATATCTTGCGCGACGGTTTCGATTAAATGTTTTATTTGCCCCGCTGTGCCTACGCCAATAGTGTCGCCCAGTGAAATTTCATAACAGCCCATCGCCAATAATTCTTTGGCTATAGTTGCCACTGTTGCAGGATCAACGTCGTCAGAATAGGGACAGCCAGCGACACAAGAAATATAACCGCGTACCGGAACTTGTTGTGCTTGCGCGACGCTGATTAAGGTTTCAAAGCGTTTAATGCTTTCGCTGATGGAACAATTAATATTCTTTTGACTAAAGGCTTCAGACGCTGCTGCGAAAATGGCCACTTCATTGGCGTTCACATCAATAGCGCGCTCATAGCCTTGTAAATTGGGTACGAGAGCAGCATAAGTAATATTGGCTTTGCGATTTATGCCGGCAAATACTTCTGCACTGTCGGCCATTTGCGGTACCCATTTGGGGTTTACAAAACTGCCAGCTTCAATATAGGTTAAACCTGCATCCACTAATTGTTCAATCAGTTGTATTTTTGCGGTAGTAGGAATCGCCTGCTTTTCATTTTGCAAACCATCGCGTGGGCCAACTTCTACAATGCGAACTTGTTGAGGTAATGCCATCTTAATCTTCACCCCAGCGCGGCATTAAATCTTGTTCAATACCTAGCTGATCTAAAATTCGCGCCACAATAAAATCAATTAACTCATTAATAGTTTGCGGCTGCATATAAAAGCCGGGGCTGGCGGGAATAATCATTGCACCCAGCTGAGTGAGCTTGAGCATATTTTCTAAATGAATTGCCGAGTAGGGCGCTTCGCGCGGCACACAAATAAGTTGACGACGTTCTTTCAGCGCAACATCGGCAGCGCGCTCAATTAAATTATTGCTGGCACCGTGGGCGATGGCGGAAAGCGTACCGCCGCTGGCTGGGCATATCACCATAGAGCTAGGTGAACTTGAGCCAGATGCAACGGGCGAAAACCAATCGTCTTTAGCGAGCAGTTGCAATTGATCTTCATCAGCCGCAAACATTTCGCTTAAAAAAATCTGTTGCTGTTCAAGTGTTTCAGGTAAATCTAAATCTGTTTCTGTGCGAATAACCACTTCGGCTGCGCTGGAAAGTAATAAATACACTTTGCAATCAGCGGCCAATAAACATTGCAATAACCGCAAACCATATTGCGCGCCCGATGCACCAGTAATCGCGAGAGTGATTGAACGTGATTTCATAGTGGTCTCTGTATGTAATTGCTTTGTATTTAATGGTTCTGTACTTGAAGTTACACTCAATATTTTGCTGGGCAGCGCTTGCGCTCCACCCAGCTCGGATAAATGCAGATCTTACTTACCCAATACTTCTGTTACGAATGCACGGATGCTGTCGTCTTGGCAATTTTCAAAGAAACAGGCTTGGAAACGTTCACCGGTTACGGCGGTTTTTACCAGTTCAGGATCGATTGCGCGCAAGCCTTCCAAATAATTTTTTGCGGTGGCATTTTTAACGCTAGTGAGAATGCCAGCATTGCGCACTTGTGATTCGCGACGCTCAGCGGGATAACCTTGACCGCGCACACCAGTAAAGGCTTTTTCAAAAATAGTGCGAATATTTAACTCTGCACCCCAACCAAAACCTTTGGCAAATGGCAGCGCCAGTGCGTTACCGTTGTTCACTTGTGCAAACAAATAAGCATCTGTTGGCTCTATACAGTAACCACAAAAAACACCGGGGTGAGCGTTGAGGGACATCATTGCGCCTTGGCCTGTGCCGCAACCACTTACTACAAAATCAACGGCTTTTGAGTTCAGTAACAGGCTGGCGATGATACCTAAGTGAATGTAAGTTAAAGAATGATCGTTGTCATCACTCATGCCTACGTTGTATACGCTGTGTTGTTGAACGGCAGCAACTTCTTGCAGTTGTTGCAACACTATGGCGTTTTTAGACGCTTGGCTAAATTCATTCATTAATGCAATTTTCATGGGGTAATCTCTTAACAATAAAATTTAAAAAGTATGGTTTTATAAAACATGGCACTTTTTAGTGCCTAGCGCTTTTAGTAATAGCCGCTTTTTTAGCAGCAGGCTCTATGGCACTGCTTAATGATATTGACCGAAATTTGTAAGGAGCGGATTAGCTTTTTTCACCACCCGTTTTGCAAACTGCAACTACATTGCATGTGTAGTTAGTTGCTCAATTAATTTTTGATGCACACCACCAAACCCACCGTTACTCATAATTACAATATGCGTATTGGCTTCGCTGAGCGAAATGGCGCAGTGAATTAATTCGTCCAAGTCACGCAAGAGTTTTGCGGGCACGGGGCTTTTGTTGACGATTTCATCCATTGCCCAATCGGCAGTGGCGGGTTGATACCAAAGTACATCATCCGCATCCGTAACACTTTTGTTGAGTGCGTTTTTATGCACACCCATTCGCATGGTGTTT
>CAUOQW010000531.1:0-2710 GCA_963506825.1 uncultured Cellvibrio sp. | reverse complement strand
TTCAACGCCAGCCAGCAATTCTTGATTGCTGCTGTAGTATTCAACTACTTCTTTAGGCTCTTGGTAGGTTGAGGCGATATCCTCAATCATTGACTTAACACGCTTGGCATCTGGCTTCAACTTAGCTGACTTCACAATCTCACCAACAATCAAGCCCAGAGTGACGCGACGCTGCGCTTCTTCTTGGAACATGGTGTCTGGTAACAATGATTTAACATCAAAGTTTTGTTGTTGACCGCCAAAGCGTTGCATCATTTGATTACGCAATACTTCGATTTCGTTAGCCACTAAAGCTTTTGGCAAATCAGTGGTATGTGACGCCAACAAAGCATCCATCACCTGAGTTTTCACTTTAGCTTTCAAAGCGTTGGACAATTCACGGTCCATGTTCGCTTTTACTTCCTTACGGAATTGCTTCTCACCACCCTTCTCCACACCAAATTTAACAAAGAATTCTTTATTTAATTCAGGAAGTTGTGGAGCAGATACAGAATTCACTTTAATGACGAACTGAGCTTCTGCACCTTTTAATTCTTCAGCTTGGTAATCAGCCGGGAAAGTCACAGTGATGGTTTTTTCTTCGCCTGCTTTCAAGCCAACAATGCCAGTTTCGAAACCTGGAATCATTGAGTTTGAACCCAATACCAAATTTTGACCTTCAGCTTTACCACCAGAAAACTCAACGCCATCTTTGGTGCCAACGAAATCGATATTTACTTGGTCGCCATCTGCAGCAGCGCGATCAGCGGCAGCCCAAGTAGTTTGGTGCTTGCGCAATACTTCGATCATATTGTCTACATCAGCTTCAGTCACTTCAGCTGTGTGACGAGTGATTTCGTAAGCGCTCAAATCACTCAAAGTAACCGTTGGGTAAACTTCGAAAATTGCTACGTACTCAAGATCCTTACCCGCAGCTAATTGCTTAGCTTGGATAGCAGGCTGGCCCGCAGGCTTAACATTTTCTTTTTGTACTGCAGCATAGAAAGAACGGCTGATAACATCGCCAACCACTTCTTGACGCACGCCAGCGCCAAAACGTTGTTGTACAACGGACATTGGCACTTTGCCTTTGCGGAAACCTTTAATGGTCACTGTACGAGCAGCTTGCTTTAAACGATTTTCGAATTCTGCTTCAACTTGTTCAGCGGGTACGCCAATAGTAAGACGACGTTCTAGACCGGAAGTGGTTTCGAGAGAAACTTGCATATCTGCCTCGTGAGATAGATGTGATCAATATTAAAAGAGCCGCAGTGCGGCTCTTGGGAATTTATATGGTGCGGACGGAGAGACTCGAACTCTCACACCTTGCGGCGCCAGAACCTAAACCTGGTGTGTCTACCAATTTCACCACGTCCGCTAAGCTTTAAATGTTAAAGCAGTTCTATTCTTGCTAACCGTTTGATTTTTATACGAATATTAAAACAACCAAACAGCCCTGTGCATGAAGGGTGCGAATTGTGCCATAGACACTTGCGGTGTTCAACCGTCAAACCCCATTGCGGGTAAAAATTGCGTAACTTAATCGCTGAACCTAGGTGTTTTATTTATAAACGGAGATGTTTTGATCAAAATTCAGCACTGGTTTCGCGTTGACGTAGCACCAAAGCCGTAAAATCGCGTTGCCAACTCTGAATTCTGTCCAAATCTACTTCGGCCACATCTGTCGAATCCATATCGACAAGGTTAATCAGGTTGTCGCTATCCTGCGTATCCTTAGCCACAGGCAATCGCCAGAGCGAGTCGTAGTAGCTTTGCAATTGTACCAACCAAGATTCAGCGTCTTTACGCAAAGTCGCCAGCTCCTCGGCTTCTGCGGGATATTTTTTGGCAGCCTCGAAAGCGCCAATCAAATCATCCTCCGAACGCAAGCTAACCACATTTTTCAAACCGTAGGTTTCGGCGATTTCACGCAAGTAGTGCTGATAGGCGCACATCAAATGAAATGAAGCGCCTTCTAGCAAAGCATTGAGATGAACTGGTGTTAAAGAATCTGCGTCAACAACCTGCAATAACTGCTTGGCCTGCATCAGTTTTTGATTAACGCGAGTAAGGGAAAGATTCGCCATAGGTTTGAACTCGAAAAGAGTGGCTCCAGAAAAACAAAAAAGCCCTAAGGCTTTTCTGTTTTCAAACGATAAAGCAAGTCAAGTTACTTGGTTGCAACCTTCCACTTAC
Source organism: uncultured Cellvibrio sp. (assembly GCA_963506825.1). Classification (GTDB taxonomy): domain Bacteria; phylum Pseudomonadota; class Gammaproteobacteria; order Pseudomonadales; family Cellvibrionaceae; genus Cellvibrio. Next base: position 535 of record CAUOQW010000531.1, on the reverse strand, counting down.
CGCCTTCGTAAAACGCCTTCCAGCCAGTAGCTTTGCCTTCAACTTCAGTCTGTACATATTGCTCTTTGGTTTTGCGACTAAAGCGGATAATGGCTTTATTGCCATCGGGATCTGTTACAGGCGCCGACAACAAAAAGTGGTATTTAGGATCGATCTGCTTTTTATAAGGCAATAACTCAGCGACCAAAGGCGCACGAGTTTCGCGATTCTTTGGGAACTGGCTCGCTGCGAGGAACAAGCCTGCAGCACCATCGCGCAACACATAGTGATCGTCTACTTTTTCGCAGCGCAAATCTGCCATCACAATAGGATCAACCTTCGGTGGCGCCGCTTCACCGCTTTTCAGCAGCTTACGGGTGTTTTTACATTCACTGTTGGTACAACCGAAATACTTGCCAAAGCGACCGGTTTTGAGCTGCATTTGGCTGCCACATTTATCGCAATCAAGTGTGGGGCCCTCATAGCCTTTGAGCTTATAACTGCCCTGCTCCACCTCATAGCCAGCGCAATCCGGATTGTTACCACAGATATGAAT
>CAUOQW010000530.1:0-2721 GCA_963506825.1 uncultured Cellvibrio sp. | reverse complement strand
TGAACATGCGTGGGGCTTGGAGAATTTATCCTTAATCCCCGGTAATGTTGGTGCCGCACCTATCCAAAATATTGGCGCCTATGGCGTTGAGTTGAAAGATGTATTCAGTGAGCTGACTGCGCTAGAGATTAAATCCGGCTTATCAATTACCTTTACGGCAGAAGCTTGCCAGTTTGGCTACCGCGATAGCGTGTTTAAAAATGCACTGAAAGATCAATTTATTATTACCTCGGTGACCTTTAGGCTCACTAAATCGCCAGTGTTAAAAATCCATTACCCCGCATTAAGGGATGCTCTAGCGGATGTGCCTAGCGATAAAATTACCCCTGAGTTTGTCAGTCAAGTTGTGCGTGATATTCGCTGCAGTAAATTACCAGATCCAAAAATTATCCCTAATGTAGGCAGCTTTTTTATAAACCCCATAGTGAGCACCATAACCTTGGCGGAAATACAGCAGTCTTTTCCGAATGTGGTTGCATATGCGGTCAATGAAAATTCGGTAAAGCTGGCGGCTGGCTGGCTGATTGATCGAGCCGGTTGGAAGGGGTTTAGGAAAGGCGCAGCAGTTCACGAACAACAAGCCCTAGTGTTGACGAATCCCAATCGGTTGAGCGGTTCAGCTGTGCTAGAGGTAGCTGAGCTGATCAAAGCATCGGTTTTAGCCAAGTTTGGCGTGGAGTTGGAGCAAGAGCCTAGAAATTATCCTTAAGATCCTAAAGTGCTTTTAAGTCGTTTAATGGCTAGTGCGCCCAGAAACCTACCAAGTGCGATGTTTTTGCAAGGTTTCATAGGCAATCTACACTAGAAGCAGGCTATAAGTTCCCCCAACCTGTGGTAGTTTGTGGGCGCTGCGATTACAATCATGAAAAATGCGTCAGGGAAGCGTCCATTCGTAAAAATAACAATTGCCTTAGCGGCATGGGGGCTGGTTTGACTAAAATACTCGTTGTCGATGATCACGACTTGGTACGCATGGGGATAGTGCGTATGTTGGCCGATATAGAAGGCTACCAAGTGGTAGGAGATGCCAAAAGCGGGGAAGAGGCCGTAACAAAAGCGCGTACATTGTTGCCGGATGTAGTGCTTATGGATGTAAAAATGCCCGGCATGGGTGGTCTAGAGGCCACTAAAAAATTATTGGTGGTTAACCCAACGCTAAAAATCATTGCGGTCACTGCTTGTGATGATGATCTTTACCCAACGCGTTTAATGCAAGCTGGTGCAGTAGGCTATGTGACCAAGGGCGCCGAATTTTCTGAGATAACCAGCGCGATTGATAAAGTCATGCGCGGTGATCTCTATATGAGCAATAGCATTGCGCAACAGTTGGCGTTGAAAAATTTCTCTGGTAACAATAATCAAGAGTCTCCGTTTGAAAAGCTCTCTCAGCGTGAGCTGCAAACGGCTATGCTGATTGCCAACGGTCAAAAAGTGAATGACATTGCTAACACTTTTTGCGTAAGTCCTAAAACCGTGAATAGTTATCGCTACCGTATTTTTGAAAAGTTGGATATCAACAGCGATGTTGAATTAACGCTGCTCGCCGTAAAGCACAATCTGTTAGACCCAGAAGCGGTTGTGTAAAAATTCTTATTAAGGATTCATGTGAAGTGTGGTAATGCGTTATTGCCACACTTTTCTAAAGCCTAAAATCCATGTCTGAAAAATCTCTCTCGCCTCATTTTGACTCGGTTCGCTTTCTAGCGGATGCATCCCCGCAGCCTGGCATTTATCAAATGTTTGGTGTAGACGGCAATATTCTTTATGTGGGTAAAGCGAAAAATTTAAAACTGAGGCTTGCGAGTTATTTCCGTAAAACCGGTTTGTCCATTAAGACGATTGCGTTAGTTGCGCGTATTCATCGTATTGAAGTTACCATCACCGCGAGTGAAGCAGAAGCCTTAATCCTTGAACAGAATTTAATTAAGTCGAATCGTCCGCCTTATAATATTTCGTTGCGGGACGATAAATCTTACCCCTATATTTTTGTGTCCAGCGGTGAGCCTTATCCACGCATTAGTTTTCATCGCGGCGCTAAAAAAAAGCAGGGCGATTATTACGGCCCATTCCCCAATGTTAGTGCTGTGCGTGAAAGCATGCATTTTTTGCAAAAAACTTTTCGCGTGCGTCAGTGTGAAGACAGCGTATTTAATAATCGTTCTCGCCCCTGCTTGCAGTATCAGATTAAACGTTGCACGGCACCTTGCGTAGAATTTATCAGCAAAGAGGATTACGCCAACGATTTGCGCCATACCCGCATGTTTCTAACGGGTAGCAGTGAAGAACTTATGGCCGAATTGGCTGATCAAATGGATCAGGCAGCGCAAGATTTAGCATTTGAAAAAGCTGCGCACTATCGCGACCAAATTACTTTTCTTCGCAATATTCAATCGCAACAAATTATTGAAGAAGGGAATGGCGATATAGATGTAGTTGCAGTGGTTGCGCGCCCCAACGCGATCTGCGTGCATATTTTATTTGTGCGACAAGGGCGAATTTTGGGTAGCCGAAGCTTCTTTCCGCAATCGGGGATTGCTGAAACACCTGCGGATGTTCTCGCGCAATTTGTGGCGCAATTTTATTTGGCGAGTACTGGGCGTGATATTCCGCGTGAAATTATTACCAATTATGAATTGGAAGAGGTAGATGTTTTAGCCGCTGCGCTACAACAATCCATCGGGCGGCAAGTGCATTTTTCGTACAGTGTGCGCAGTCATCGCG
>CAUOQW010000529.1:0-2724 GCA_963506825.1 uncultured Cellvibrio sp. | reverse complement strand
GTCAGAAAGGGCTTTGCAAATAATGTCTGGGGTGAGCAGAGGCATAAAACATCACTTAGATACATACAAAAAATCGAATATATGTTTTTCCGTATATAAAGACAAGAGTTTGCAACACCCTCTATCAACTAAAGCACAGCTGCTTGCTCGCTCGTATTCCTCAGCTAGGCTTAAAAAACCAATCCCTCAAATGGTTGCAATTCAGGAAATTCATCATGGAAACTACTCAAATCCACCTGAACTCGGTGGATGATATGGAGAAACTCGCCACACTTACCGCATTTGCGCCTGATTTAATTATCGTATTTGGCGCAGTCGCTTATTTTGAATCGCAGCAACTGGCAGAAACCCTAATCAAAGCCGCCCCCAAGGCTGCGGTTATCGGCTGCTCTACTGCCGGTGAAATCGCGGTCAATAGAGTGTACGACTCCAGTTGTATTCTCACTGCCATAAAATTTGGCCATACCCAGGTAAAAACGGTCACAACGACTATTGACGCTATGGCAGATTCTTTTACCGCAGGTACACGCCTCGGCCATGAATTACCCTCGGAAAATTTGACTGGCGTACTGCTATTAGGCACAGGCGTCGCCATTAATGGCAGCGCCTTGGTAGCCGGTTTGGAATCCATTCTTCCTAAAGGGGTTAGCATTTCGGGAGGTTTAGCGGGCGATGCCGGAGCCTTCAAACAAACCTGGACATTGGGCCCCGCTGGCAGCAGTAATAAACATATAGTCGCCGCTGGGTTTTATGGCGATAAGATTCAACTCAGCTATGGCACCAATGCCGGCTGGGAGCCTTTTGGCCCAGCACGCAAAGTCACTCGCTGCGATGGCAATGTGCTTTATGAGCTGGATGACACCAGCGCCTTACATCTTTATAAGCGCTACCTTGGCGAATACGCCAAAGATCTGCCCGCTTCGGGGTTACTGTTCCCCTTTGCTATGCTCAATAGTGCGCATGAAAAACAGGGGATTTTTCGCACCATTCTAGCGATTGATGAAACTCAAGGTTCGCTAACATTGGCAGGCGATATCGACCCTGATGGCTATTTAGAACTCATGCAAGCCAGTACCGATAAACTCATTAACGGTGCCGAAGCAGCCGCGCAAACGGCACAGCAAAACCACCCTTCACAACCCGACAATAGCCTCGCCATTTTGGTGAGTTGTGTTGGCAGAAAATTAATTATGGGTGATCGTATTGATGAAGAAGTTGAAGTTGTTGTTGATACACTGGGCAAAAATACGCGTATAACAGGTTATTATTCCAACGGTGAAATTGCCCCTACAGAATTTCATAATCAATGTCGCCTGCATAATCAAACCATGACGATTACTTGGATTAGCGAAAGCTCGTGAGCCGCTTTTAACTATGCACCCAACCCTTATTCGACAACTGCGTCGCTTATGCAGAGTAGAAAACGAAGCTGAATTAACACAGCGCCTAAGCGAATTACAAGGCGCAGGGCTTAATCCTGAATTACGTTTTTTTGTGGAAGGCATGGGTGAATTGTTTAAACGTGTTAACTCCACCTATGAACAGAGCGACCGCGATTTAGCCTTGCGCTCACGCAGCCTCGAACAAAGCTCACTCGAACTCAATGAAATAAATCAAAAAATGCGCACCGACTTAGCCAGCCGGAATCGCGTATTGCAATCGGTACGCGATGTCGCCAGCAAACTGTTAGATCAAAGCGATCAAATTCATTGTATTCCCAGCGCCAACGACTTGGAGGGATTTTCTTCGCTGTTATCTACATTAATTGAGCAGCAAGAGCAGCGCCGTTTAGAATTATTTAATCAACGTTTTGCAATGGATCAACACGCCATAGTTAGCATCACTGACACAAAAGGCGTAATCACTTATGTGAACGATAAATTCTGCGAAATTAGTGACTATGACCGCGAGTATCTGCTGGGAAAAACCCACAGCACCGTTAACTCCAAATATCATCCGCCCGAGTTTTTTCGCGAGCTATGGAAAACCATTAGCGCAGGAAAAGTATGGCACGGTGAAATTTGCAACAAATCAAAATACGGGAAATTTTATTGGGTAGAAAGCACTATAGTGCCTTTTTTAGAGGACTCTGGTAAACCTTACCAATATATTAGTATTCGCACCGATATCACTGGTCGCAAACGCATGACGGAAAAAATGCTAGCCAGTGAACAGCAATATCGCACATTAGTTGAAAGTGTACGTGAAGTTATATTTCAAATGGATCACGAGGGAAATTTACTCTTTCTTAATCCCGCATGGGAAGACATAACGCGCTTCAAAGTGAACGAAACCCTCGGAAAAAACTTTTTAGATGTTGTCCATCACGATGATCTTGATCAAGCATTTGGAATATTTAAAAAACTCAGTGATGGTGAAATAAATTCCTATAAAGGTGAGTTGCGCTTTCATAACCAAAAAGGTCAATTCTGTTGGATGGAATTAACCATTCAGAGTGAAGCCGATGAAACCACGGGAGAATTGCGTTTTACCGGAACACTCAATGACATTACCGAGCGCCGCCGCATTGCGCAACTGCAAGCTGAGTTTGTATCTGTGGTGAGTCATGAATTGCGCACACCTATAACATCTATTCGCGGCTCGCTTGGTTTACTCGACGCAGGCATGGCCGGCCATATTGATGAAGCCCCCTTAAAATTAATCAAAATAGCGCATAAAAATAGCCAGCGCTTAGTCACCTTGGTCAATGATATTTTGGATATG
>CAUOQW010000528.1:0-2727 GCA_963506825.1 uncultured Cellvibrio sp. | reverse complement strand
TCCCAGTTGTGCGAGATGACTACGTCTTCGTCGGAATCCGTTACGCGGGTAGAGTCCCATTGGTTAGATTGTTCTGGAAGGTTTATTTGTGCAAGCGAATCGATAATTTGTTGCCCCGCAGACTGTGCGTACACAACACATTCCAACAGTGAATTACTGGCTAAACGATTGGCGCCGTGCAAACCGGTAAACGAAGTTTCACCAATCGCATACAAATTTTGTAAATCGGTTTGACCGTTATTATCCACCACCACGCCGCCGCAGGTGTAGTGTGCTGCGGGTACAATCGGAATGGGTTCTTTGGTGATGTCGATCCCTAATTCCAAACAGCGCGCGTACACGGTGGGGAAATGTTCTTTAATAAAATCTGGTGACTTGTGGCTGATATCCAAATACAAACAATCGCAGCCCAAACGTTTCATTTCATGGTCGATTGCGCGTGCAACTATATCGCGCGGTGCCAATTCCAAGCGTTCATCAAAGCGGCTCATAAAACGCTCGCCACTGGGCAAACGCAAGTAAGCACCTTCACCGCGTAAAGCTTCGCTGATTAAAAAATTCTTGGTAGATGCGTGATACAAACAGGTCGGGTGGAACTGATTGAATTCCATATTGGCAATGCGGCAACCCGCGCGCCACGCCATGGCAATACCATCACCACTCGCGCCGTCTAAGTTGGTGGTATAGAGATAAACCTTGCTAGCTCCGCCAGTCGCTAGTACAACGACTTTGGCTTGGAAGACGTGAACTTGTTCGGTGTTGTTATCCAGTACATAGGCACCGGTGCAGCGCAACTTGCGCGAATCGGCATCCGCTTGAGTAATAAGGTTGACGGCGATATGGTCTTCAAATAAGGCGATGTTTTGCTGCTGCTTAACTTGGTCGATCAGAGTGCTATGCACCGCGCGGCCAGTGGCATCGGCGCTGTGAATAATACGCCTATGACTGTGGCCACCTTCTTGGGTGAGGTGATAATCCTCTTTACCACTCTCTTTGGTAAAGCTCACGCCCTGATCAATCAACCATTCGATAGCACTTTTACTGTTTTCTACGGTAAAGCGCACAGCATCTTCATGGCATAAACCCGCGCCCGCGATAAGCGTGTCTTTAACGTGGGCATCAATGGAGTCTTGATCATCCAATACCGCAGCAATGCCGCCTTGGGCAAACCAAGTTGAACCTTGGTTCAAGGCATTTTTACTGAGTACGGCCACTTTGGCATGTTTGGCCAAGCTCAATGCCAGGGTTAAACCTGCAGCGCCAGAACCAATAACAAGAACATCGTGAGAATAGGATTGAGTCATGAGTAATTTCTACAGCAATAAGAAGAACAAAGTCGTAAACTGAGCCCAGTATATACAAGCCAAAGCCCATTGGTCAGCTAAACTCACATAGCTGAATGTGCTAAGAACTTGGCACCTCGAATTACAATATGGAACTTTTGCTATAAGTACCAGTCAATGGTGCACAGAGCAGCAATAACAAACTAGCGATTGCTCGCATTCACTTTAGCAGTTACTCGTATTTACCTAGTGTCAGCATGTATTCATCCTGCGCTGAATTTTATGGTCTTGGCCAGTTTTTAGGCGCTAAGACGCTTGGGGGTTTTAGAATGACAGCGCAAGTAGCGCCCAATCTTGATGTCGCGAGCGATGTCGATCAACAGCTTGTAGAACGCGTACAAAAGGGAGACAAGCGGGCTTTTGATCTGTTGGTACTTAAATATCAGCACAAAATATTTGCCGTTATTAGCCGATTTATTCGTGATCACGCTGAAGTACAAGATGTAGCACAAGATGCTTTTATTAAGGCCTATCGCGCCTTGCCCAATTTTCGTGGCGAAAGTGCTTTTTATACCTGGATGTATCGCATTGCGATTAACACCGCTAAAAACTATTTGGTAGCGCGCAATCGTCGCCCACCCGCAAGCGATTTAGATGTAGAAGATGCCGAGTTTTATGCGGGCAACGATGCCATGCACGAAATGAATACGCCAGAGCGCAATTTGTTGCGCGATGAGTTGCAAGCGGTTATAGACCAAGCTTTTCGCGATTTACCAGACGATCTGCGTATGGCGGTGACCCTGCGTGAAATCGATGGTTTAAGTTACGAAGAAATTGCCGAAGCTATGGATTGCCCAATTGGTACAGTGCGCTCGCGTATCTTCCGTGCGCGTGAGGCAATTGATAAAAAAATTCAGCCGCTGATTGAGTAGTATTTGTGTCACCCGCTGGATGCAAGTGTAACTGTTTGTGTAGATGAGTAACCCGAAATCGCTAAAATCAGGCTTTCGTGTAAATATGCAAAAATTGTGGATCTAGGCTGAACCTTTCTAGTGAACTTGAGTCATAAAGGCAGCAGATAAAAATCTTGTTTAAAGTGCAAATTACTTTTCAGACTATTCTCGTTTAGTTCCTAGCTTGATGGCTAAATACTTAGCTCGATAGCCAAATTAACAGGTAAATCGCAAATGAGTGAGCAAAACCGGCCGCAAACCCTCGCCGAATCAATATCAGCGCTGATGGATAATCAGGCGTCCGAGCTTGAGCTACAGCGAATCTTAAAAGCCAGTGAGCAGGATGTAGAGGTCAAAGCGACTTGGTCACGCTATCAAATTGCCAGATCATTCTTGCGTGGTGAACAGGTACGCGGCGAACAAGCACTTATCATAGGTTCTGATTTTGCAGCGCGTATTAGTGCAGCAATTGATGCAGAAGAGGCGCTAGT
>CAUOQW010000527.1:0-2729 GCA_963506825.1 uncultured Cellvibrio sp. | reverse complement strand
GCCAAAGCGATTGGGATAATCCGCTGCAATAAATGCAGGGCATATCGCGGGTACTTTAAAGAAATCGTATTGAATTAATTTCATAGAGGTATCGCGCAAATAAGCGGGCATTTTGTCGCTGGAATAGGGCGCTATGCCGAGGTGTGCGTGTTTGATGTAACGCAGGGTTTTTGCGAACGGCATTTCGCCGTATATTTTTACGTTATCGCCATAATCCGGGTGCGTAGCCTGGCCTGAGCCAATAATGTGAAAAGTAATATGTGGAAAACGTTTTGCGGCGTGCTCAAAAAAATTTGCGTCGAATAACATGGAACCAACGGACACGGCGTGAATGCCTTCGCCATAAGGTGAAGGATCTGCTTGCTGCGCAACTGAATGGTCAATACCGTGGGGTACAAACGCGAGATTGTGTTTGCTGGGAATCGTGTCTGCGAGCGCGCGCGATGGCAATGCAATAGTATTGAGTTGGGAGGCGATGCGCGCGAAGGTTTGATTTACATAATCAGCGACATTAATTGTTTCCAGCGCATCAGATGCACGATACAGAATTTTTGCGGTGGGATTTAATTCTTTAATGAGATCAAAAAATACTGGTGCTACGCCACTTTCTAACAGTATGACGTTTGCCTCTTCAATCCAAGTGCGCAAAATTTGGTTGTAACCATTGCTGTACCAGTTGTACATAATATTTTCTATAGGGCGCAACCAGCGGCGGCGAGTGTTGAACGGATGAATTGCCGTCTTCCATAAATAACATTCAACGCCTTGATGAATCGCAATTTGATTTGCGGCGTAATCCAGCGAGAGGCGCGGGTCAGAGGTGTATTTGGAAAGCAGGCTATAGCGCAACGAAAAGAAACGTGTGCGCCCGCGCTTGGCTAATTCCGAGGTTATAAAGTGAATATTAGCTTTGCGCGGTGAGCGGAAATCGTGCGCAGACAACACTAAAAAATTATCTTCACTGCTGCTAGCGCTATTTGCGGTAATTTCGTTTAACTCTTCGTTTAAATTCAATTGTTTTTTCCAAACAGTATCGTTTTGGTAGCTCATAAAATTCTCTCCCGTGAATTGATTAAGGGATGTAGATTAAGTTTTTGGGGCGCGGGGTTTCGGTGCGCGTGGTGGAGTTTTCTTGGGTATGGGCGGCGTATAAAAATATTTTTTCAAAATAGGCCACTGCATTGAGGGCGCGGTTGTACTGGTGTTAACCGCCAGAGGGTATTTGCCCCACCAGCCGCCCGCAGACCAATAGGTCCAGCCCTTCCATTCCGGGCCGGTCATAAGACTTAGAAAACGCTCAAGTGCCGCCAAGCATTCTGTGGTTTGCGGCATACCAAACTCGCCCAAAAAAAATTGCTGCCCATGAGTGCTAGCCCAAGCGCTGATTTTGTTAAAAAAGGGATTAAATTGATCAGCCGGTTTACAGGTTGAACCCGTGCCGGAATAGTCTTTGTCAGCGTATTGGTGCACCTCAAGCACGGTGCGTTTCAGTGGATCATTCAGGTCGGCAAAGAGCGTGGCGTTGGATGGCCCAATCGCGGGCGAGAACCAATCGTGCAGACCACTCCAGTGGCCGCCAGCGACAAAAATCATGTTGGTTGAGCCGGCATTGCGCAGCTCGAATAGGGTACGTTTGGCAAGACTCGCCCATTCTTCGCGAGCGAGATAACTCGGTTCGTTCATCAACCCGAATACGGTTTGTTTTGGGTCGTTAAAAACCACTGCCAAGCGTAGCCATAAATTGACAAAGGCATTTTGTAAGGAGGCATCGCCAGTGAGGGTTTGGCTGTAATACTTGGCGTAGTTGTGGACATCCAACACTACGCATAAGCCTTTCGCGTTGGCGGATGTCACTGTACCTTGCAGGCGTTTTATTTCCGCTGTCGCCAAGTCACCCATGACGCTGGGTTGCACGCGCTCCCAGCGGAAGGGCACGCGAACCGTATTCGCCCCTTGTGCGGCGACATAAGTGAGTTCTGCGTCGGTAGGGAAGGTGTAATCCTTATAGGGAATACCCGGCAACTTGGAGGAATTAAACTCTGCACCGGCGATATTAACCCCGGTTAAGCGCTCTTGATCCAGACAGTGCGCACTTGCTTGAAACGGGCTTACCAAGAGGCATAAAGCCAAGAGGCGTCGGAAGAAGAGGCATCGGAAGAAGAGACGTAAAAGCAGCAGTTTTAGTCCGCCAAGTGTCAAGTAACTGTTCATTGCACCGGCTCTCCTTCTCCTTTTATCTCTCCCTTTGTCTCTGTCTTAGGAGGACCCACAAGTTCTTCATAGAGGGCGAGATAACGGTCGGCAACTTTGGGCCAGGCGTAGCGCTTGGCAAAGGCAATGGCCGCGGCGCGGCGCTCGGCATAAGCTGTTTCACCTTGTTCATGCAGGCGGAGTAGTTGGTCTATGGCATCCTTAGCAGACGTAGTGCTGCCGATGTTAAAACCCAGGCCGGAGTTATCTACCAAGCGTTTAAACGGTGGAATATCGCTCAGAATCGGCGTTAAACCCGCACTCATAGCTTCGATAGGCGCAATACCAAAACCTTCGTGATGAGACAAACACAAGAAATAACTGGCCTGCTCAATAAGATCGCAAATCTCCTCATCGCTGGGGTTAGCCGCCAAGGTCACGTGGTGGCTGAGTTTAAGATGCTCCACGCGATTGCTCAATTCGAGCAGGCTGTGATCGTATTCCCCCCCGGCGATAATCAAGTGCCAGCGGTCATCCCG
>CAUOQW010000526.1:0-2742 GCA_963506825.1 uncultured Cellvibrio sp. | reverse complement strand
ACGTTTAGTAGCGGTGGGTGATGAAGGCTATTTAATTGAGCAGCGCAAACTTGGCGACAATCAACAACTGGTTGTGGCTGCTAATTCCGATATAGGTGTGCTCTATGGCAGTTTTCATTTATTGCGGCTATTGCAAACGGAACAATCGCTAAAAAATATTTCTATCAGCAGTGCGCCTAAATTACAGCATCGTGTGGTTAATCACTGGGATAATGTAAATCGTTTGGTTGAGCGCGGCTACGCCGGTTTGTCGCTGTGGGATTGGGGCACTTTGCCTGAATCAAAATCTACCCGCTATACCGACTATGCCCGCATTAATGCATCACTCGGTATTAACGGCACTGTGATTAATAATGTGAATGCTGATCCGCGTATGTTGAGCGATCAATTCTTGCAAAAAATTGCAGCACTAGCCGATGTATTTCGTCCCTACGGCATAAAAATGTATATTTCCATTAACTACAATGCGCCGCGCGCGTTTGGTGATTTGGATACGGCAGATCCGCTCGACCCTCGCGTGCAAGCTTGGTGGAAAACGCGCACGGAAAAAATCTATTCTTACATTCCCGATTTTGGTGGCTATTTAGTAAAAGCAGATTCTGAAGGTCAGCCAGGCCCGCAAGGTTATGGCCGCAATCATGCCGATGGCGCAAATATGTTGGCGGATGCCTTAAAGCCTTTTAATGGTGTAGTCTTCTGGCGTGCGTTTGTTTATCACCCAGATATAGGCGACCGTTTTCGCGGTGCCTACGATGAATTTATGCCGCTTGATGGCAAGTTCAAAGAAAACGTAATTCTCCAAATTAAAAATGGTCCCATAGATTTTCAACCGCGTGAACCTATTTCACCTTTATTTGCTGCGTTGAAAAAAACCAATATGATGATGGAAGTGCAAGTCACGCAAGAATATTTTGGTTTTGCCACGCACTTGGCGTATCAAGGCCCTTTATTTGAAGAAGCCTTAAAAACTGATTTGTTGATAAAAGAAAAAGGCGCAACACTTTCAAATATTTTAGGTGGCGAATTTAATAAGGCGACACTTAAAAAACCGCGCACTGGCATGGCGGCGGTTATTAACCCAGGTACAGATCGCAACTGGACCGGTCACCCCTTCGTACAATCCAGTTGGTACGCCTTTGGGCGCATGGCATGGGATTATTCTATAACCGCTGATGCAGCAGCCGACGAATGGATACGCATGACTTTTTCCAATCAGGGAAAATTTATCGTACCGGTGAAAAAATTTATGCTGAGCTCGCGTGAAGCGGGTGTTAATTATCGCTCGCCCCTAGGTCTCACGCATTTATATTCACAGGGCGATCACTATGGCCCTGCACCATGGACAGCAGACAAAGAACGCGCTGATTGGAATGCGGTTTATTACCACCGCGCTGTAGAAAGCGGCATAGGTTTTAATCGCACCGCGACTGGCTCTAATGCCTTGGCTCAATATCCGGCTGCACTTGCTGCCCAGTATGCGGATATTAATACAGTGCCTGAAGATTTAATGCTGTGGTTTCATCATGTGAATTGGCAGCACAAAATGAAATCGGGCCGCACGCTCTGGGAGGAATTGGTTGAAAAATATTATACCGGCGTACAGCAAGTACGCCTTATGCAAACCGAATGGAGCGTATTGGAAGGGCATATTGATGCAGAGCGCTATGCGCAAGTAAAGGCGCTTTTGGTGATACAGGAACGTGAAGCCGTGCGCTGGCGCGATTCCTGTGTACTATACTTCCAAAGCATTTCCAAGCTGCCACTTCCCGATGCCTACGAAAAGCCGGAGCACGACTTGGAGTATTACAAAATGTTAGCGCGCACACTTTATGTGCCTGAGCCTTGGCATCCCGCGAGTGCTAGCAGAGTATTAAAGTAACTTACCTTAAATACTTACCAATGTTAAATTTTGAAAAGGGAGTCGTGGCTATAGCGATTCCCTTTTTTATTTGGCTAATATGGTTGTTAAATTTAATGTTTATCTAATTAAGGTCTCTCTAACTAAGATTTATTGAATAGGTGATAAGTATGCAAATAAATAAAAGATGTACATTATTGAGTTTTATGCTTGTCGGAGTTTTTTCTACGTCCTTAACAGCTTATGCTAATGATGCGCAAACATTTAAATGGCCTAAAGGTCAAAAGGCCGCAGTGAGTTTAGCCTATGACGACGCTCTGGATTCGCAGTTAGATCACGCTATTCCTGCGCTAAATAAATACGGATTAAAGGGCACTTTTTATTTGCAGCTATCAAGCGTTAGTGTGGATAAGCGTTTGCCTGAATGGCGCGCAGCGGCTAAAAAAGGCCATGAGTTGGGGAATCACACCCTGTTTCATCAATGCTCAAAATCAAAACCAGGACGCGATTGGGTGGGTGTGCATCGTGACTTGGATAATTTGACAATTGCGCAAATGAAAGACCAGGTGGTTATGGCCAATACCATGTTGTACACCATTGACGGTAAACGCGAGCGCACCTTTACCGCTCCTTGTGTTGATAAGGAAGCGGGCGGCCAGAATTATATTGATGCAGTAAAATCTGAATTTGTTGCTATCAAGTTAGAGAGCGGTAATGTAGTCCCCGATATGAATAAGTTAGACCCTTATGCTGTTCCCGTTGCATTTCCGGCAAACGTAACTGGTCAACAATTAATTGATATTGTCAAAGAGGCGGCGGCCAAAGGCACAATGGCAAACTTTACATTTCACGGCGTGGGCGGTGATCATTTAAGTGTTTCAATT
>CAUOQW010000525.1:0-2743 GCA_963506825.1 uncultured Cellvibrio sp. | reverse complement strand
CGTTTGCGTTTTATAACACCTGCGAAGAAATTGATTTAATGGTGTCTGTAGTTGAACGCTTGGCGCGCGCAAGACGTTAATATTCTTTTAAAAGTTATAAAATGCATGAGCCCAGATAATCTCTGGGCTTTTTTACATCTGAGTCTCTATTATTTTTAAATTAAAATTAATTTTAGTTCTAAGCACAGCATAAAATAATATTTCGAATATTATAACTAACACCCTATTATCCATTTGTTGATTTGATTCGTAGCTCATTGGCTCAGGCCAGTGAGCTGATTCCGTTTATTTTTTTGAATCTTTAAAGGTATTAATAGGAGCCACCCATGAGTTTACGTTTAGGCGATGAAGCCCCCAATTTTGTACAAGACTCCAGCGAAGGCGAAATCCATTTTCACGAATGGCTTGGTAACAGCTGGGGCATTTTGTTTTCACATCCTGCCGACTTTACACCGGTATGCACCACCGAATTAGGCTTAACAGCAAAACTGAAAGATGAATTTTCCAAGCGTGGCGTAAAAGCTATCGCCTTGAGTGTTGACCCCGTAGAATCACACCAACGCTGGATTGGCGACATCAATGAAACCCAACACACTCTTGTGAATTTCCCAATTCTTGCGGATGCAGATCGTAAAGTGTCACAGCTTTACGATTTGATTCATCCCAATGCCAGCACCACTGCCACTGTGCGTTCGCTATTTATTATCGACCCCAACAAAAAAGTGCGTTTAATTATTACCTATCCTGCTAGTACGTGTAGTAACTTTGATTAATTTTTGCGTGTGATAGATTCATTGCAATTAACGGATAACCATTAAGTGGCTTCCCCAGGCAATTGGAAATCTGGTGATGATGTTGTTATTGTTCCAGCCCTGCAGGATGCAGAAGAAATTAAACAGCGCTTCCCCAAAGGTTATACTGTGGTTAAACCCTATTTGCGTTTAACACCAGACCCGCGCGTTTAATTTTTAACGCGATATAATCAATGGGCGCTTATGCGCCCATTTTTCATTTTTGGATTAAACATATTATGACTACCCAATACATCGTAGATGCCAACTACCGTTTTATTGCAGCCTATCAAGAAGTCAACACGCGTATCGCCCAACGCCAACAAGCGCTATCACTCTACGCGACACTGATTCTTAGTTTACTGGCTGCATTAGTCGCATTAAAACCGGCTAGCGGCACTGGCGTTCCAGTAGAATGGTTACTGCCCGGTTTCCCGGCAGCGTCATTTTGTTTGGTGTTTTTAAATTACAAAGGCGAGCGCGCTATCAGCAATTTGCGCAGCTTTCTTTCTTCCTTAGAGCAATTAAATAATGCTCACGAATACCTGCCCAGTTACAACACACATCCACAGTGGTCACAAGATGCAAATAAGGCGCGTCGCTTTCATGATTTAACAGCGCTGCTATTGGTTATTGCTGGTAACGGAATTGGTTTGGGTGCAGCAATCCATATTTACCCAGACCGTTTAGCCGCAGCGCCCGCTGTTGTTTGGGGCTCAGTTGTTATGGCCGTATTGTCAGTTGTGGTGTTATTACTGATTCCGCGCTGGAGTTACACACCCACGGAAATTTTTCATCAACCTAAAGATTAACCGCTTTGGAAGATTAAATAATCTCAGTATACCCAACGCAAAGCTGGTATTAAATTACTCACACAGCGCTGTAATTATGAAATTGCAGCACTGTTGCCATGCAAACACCAGAATGTTGAAATTAAAACACTTACCGCCACCCGCAAAAATTTGATTCGGCTTGTTAAAAACCAATCAATCTAACCATAGGTCTCAAAGTTTGTTTCTCGCTGATTTATTCGCGTAATTGATTATTTTATTAGCGATTTTCATTCATTTTTCACTATATCCATCGCCACAAGAATTATGGCATAGATGCTGCAATTCTCACTTCACAAGCCTGTAAAGCAGCCCAAGAAATGTTTTATTAAAAACACTCTTCGCCAATTTACAGCGACCCAAAGTTTTTTAGTTGAAATATGAACCCGGTAACACCGGGAAGGAACTTACCATGAGCGCTCACGCTTATTCCGAACCTTATGCCCATGATCGCCGTAATACTCGTGCCAAAGTGCGTACTCAAGAGGGTAAAACTCAGCGCAGTAAATCTGCTGAAATTATTACTCTAGTACCCAAACAAGTGAAGTTGGATAAGCCCATAGAAGTGGTTTACCCGATATATCGTCGCTTGGGTTTGCCAATATTTGCTGCTGCGGTAGTTGGCTTGCATCTTTTGGTATTTGGTTATTTTTATTATCAGCCCATTGTTGAAGCGGTTAAAAAAGTAGAGGTTCCTGTTATTAAACTTGAGCGCTATACACCGCCGGTAATTCCACCACAAGTTGTTCAGCCACCTAAACAAGTTAAAAAAGAACAGCCTAAGCCAGTGCAACAAAAAGTCGTTACTGACAACCCCAATGTGGTTGAAAAATATGTTGCACCCGGCCCAGTTGCTGAAGGCCCAGCTCAACCCGTTGAAACGGTTACCGAAGCCTCTGCTACTGCAGCTTATTTAAATAACCCACCACCGGTGTACCCAGAAGCGGCGCAAGAAAAAGGCTGGGAAGGCACTGTGATTTTAAGCGTTTTAGTTCAGCCCGATGGCAAAGCTAAAACCGTAGAAATAAAAACCTCTCGTGGCCGCCAAGTTCTTGATCAAGCTGCAAGCCAAACTGTGCAACGCTGGACGTTTGTTCCTGCGCGCAAAGGCGAAACGGCTAT
>CAUOQW010000524.1:0-2755 GCA_963506825.1 uncultured Cellvibrio sp. | reverse complement strand
TGGTCAGGGTGAGGGTTCTTGCGCCGTAAGTGTTCATCAAGGTAGTCATCATGCTCTCCAGAAACTGTCAAAAAACAAATCAATAAAAAATACATCGCCAAGCTAATAAAAGCTGGGCCAAAAAATTGGCTCGGTTCAAATTAAGGCAGGGAATTAACCACAGCGTTAAAACAAAAACAGCCAAACGTTTCAGGCAATGGCTGTTAGTGACTCTCTAGTAATAAAAGTCGAGACTTTTGTGTTTCCTGCTAAGTGCAGTGCACTAGATCTTGTTTCATCTATAAGCAAAAAACACAAAATGAGCCGCAATAGTATAAGCAAACGGGCTTATTGGCAAATTTAGGCCGAGAAAATTGGCTTTTTAAGTGAGTTTTGGTTTGAGCAATTCCATTAAAAAATCCACAAAGGCGATAGTTTTTGCGGGCAAATAATCGCGCGCTGGGTAGACAACGTAAACCGGAAAACCGGGTGCGGTTGGATAGTTTTTTAGTAGCGGAATTAGCTGACCTTTGACGATGGGCTCTTCAACCAAGGCTTTATCTATCAGCAGAATGCCCAAGCCGCTAATGGCCGCATCTACCAGTGCACAGGCGTCGTTAATCGCCAATGGGCCGCGCACCCTCACCGTTTCGTTTGTACCATTGTGTGCAGATATAAATTGCCAATTATTCATGGCGCGCCCGCTATTGCGATAGTAAAGGCAGGCATGTTGAACGAGGTCAGCGGGTACTTGAGGTTCGCCACGCCGAGCGATATAGACTGGGCTGGCGCAGACTTGCCAGCTAAGCTCACCTAAGCGGCGCGCGATTAAGGAGGAATCGGGCAGGTGGCCGATGCGAATGGCGGCATCCACTTGCTCGGCCACCAAATCCACAAAGCGATCTTCCAGACCTAGCTCCAATTCAACCTCGGGATAGCGCGCCGAAAACTCGGTTAGCAAGGGCAGCAAAAGCACTCGCCCTAAGGAGGTTGAACAGGAGATACGCAGCTTGCCGCGCACCTGTTTGCGGAAGTCGTCGGTAATGCTTTCTACCGCATTGAGTGCCGTTTCCACGCGCTGTGCCTCGCGCAGAATTTGTTCGCCCAATTCGGTGAGTGCGAGTTTGCGGGTGGTGCGCTGAATCAAGCGCGCGCCTATTTGCGCTTCAAAGTGGGTTAATTGCTTGCTCACGGCGGAACGGCTCAGGCCAAGGCTTTTGGCCGCGCCTGATAAGCTGCCGTATTGGGCGACTCTGGCGAAGAGTATTAAACCTGGCAATCGCTCTAAGGGGATGGACATACATGCACCTATTGTTTCCTTTGTGGAAACAATCTAGTTCGGATCGCATGGCTAATCAAGTGCAACTGCTTGCCCTAGACTGGTCCCATTGATTACTAACCGAACTACATAAGGAGTTTTACCATGACCAACAGCCATAAAGTTGTACGCATTCATGCCTACGGTAACCGCGATGTTTTAGCTTATGAAGATGCACCCATACCCAGTATTGGTGTTGACGAAGTACTAGTAAAAATCCATGCGACCAGTATTAATCCGGTGGATTGGAAAGTGCGTGAAGGCTATCTACAAGGCTTTTTGGCGCATAAGTTACCCTTGGTGTTGGGCTGGGATTTTGCGGGCGAAATTACCGCGCTCGGCGCAGAGGTGAGTGGCTGGAAAATTGGCGAGGCAGTTTACAGCCGCCCCGATATTAGTCGCGATGGCACCTACGCCGAATATATTGCCGTGCGCGTCAGCGAGATTGCGCGTAAACCAGAAACTATTAGCTGGCAACAAGCCGCCGCTGTGCCATTAACGGCACTGACCGCATGGCAATCTTTATATGAGATGGCCAATGTACAAGCGGGCGAGCGAGTATTGATTCATGCTGGTGCGGGTGGTGTGGGTACTTTTGCAATTCAATTGGCGAAACTGCGCGGCGCTTATGTGTACACCACAGTTTCAGCGCGCAATGTCGAGTTGCTAAAAAGTTTGGGTGCAGATGAAGTGATTGATTACACCCAACAAGATTTTTCGCAGTTGCGCGATTTGGATGTGGTGTTCGATACGCTCGGCGGTGATGTGCTGGCAAAATCTTGGCAAACTATAAAACGTGGTGGCCGTTTAGTCTCTATTGTTAGCACACCAGATGCCGCTACTGCAGAACAGCATGGTGTAAAACCTTTCTTCTGTTTTGTTCAGCCGAGTGCGCTCCAGTTAACCGAGTTGGCTAGATTAATCGACGCAGGAAAAATTCAAATCGTGATCGACAGTGTGTTCGCGTTAAAAGACATAACTCAAACTCACGAAAAAAGTGAAAGTGGTCGTGCGCGTGGAAAAATTGTCGTGCAGGTGAGTTAGCGCTAAGTGAGTTGCAAAATGGGCGCTATTGCAGCGCCCGTTTTTATTGGAGATCTAACTTTTTGGCACTAATTATTCGGTGCAAAAAACTGCTTAAGAATATCCAGATCTTTATAGGTTTGAATGGACTGATCTGGCGATTGCAATAAGAACCCCTGAAATAAGCGAACGCCGTTTATCCAAAGCGTTGAAAGATTTTTGGAGTCTTCAACCTGAGTCGCAATAATGTCGGCGCCTGAGTTTTTGGCGGCGCCTACCAATTTTGCGAGTTGTCGCTCTTGCTCGCTGTCATTAATTAAATTCGATGTCAGCCTAGGAACCAAGCGCACATAGTTAAAGCCAAAGGTATTAATAATCTCTATGCTTTCGCTGGTTGAGCCGGCGTGTGAAAGGCAGGTTCCGCATTCAATATTT
>CAUOQW010000523.1:0-2785 GCA_963506825.1 uncultured Cellvibrio sp. | reverse complement strand
TTTTTACTTAATGACAGCTTGACCTTGGATAAAGTGATTGACGAACTACATGCACCCATTGGCGATTTAATTTTGCGCACCTGGGGCTTCCCCGACGAACTCGCCCACATTCCCTCGCAACATATGGATTTCAAACGCCAGGTTCCCAGAGCCGATTATGCCGATGTGGTGACCGTGGCCATGCTGCAAAGCTATGCGGGCTCTAACTCACCTTTGGCACAAATTGATTGCAGCCAAGTCACTGCGTTTGAACGCTTGGGTCTCGACCCGGAAATTCAACTTAACGAATCGGAAGATCTTTCAGCAGATATGGAAGCAGCTATGTCGCTGCTGCTTTAAGTCTCCCTAAATTAAACTATTTGCGGCAAACGCCAATCAATCGGCTGCTGCCCTTTCGCTTCCAGATATTTATTTACCTGCGAGAAATGCCCGCAGCCCATAAAGCCGCGATAAGCCGACAAAGGTGACGGATGCGGCGCACGCAAAATCAAATGTTTACGGCCATCAATCAACTGGCCTTTTTTCTGCGCATAACTACCCCACAGCAAAAACACTACGCCTTCGCGTTGCGCATTTACGATTTGAATCGCACGATCTGTAAACTGTTCCCAACCCTGCCCTTGATGTGCACCCGCTCTCGCCCGCTCAACTGTTAATGTCGCATTCAATAAAAACACCCCTTGATTAGCCCAGCTTTGTAAAAAGCCGTGATTGGGGATGGGTAAACCTAAATCGCGCTCAATTTCCTTGTACATATTTTGCAGCGATGGGGGTGTTTGAATACCGGGCTGAACAGAGAAACATAAACCGTGCGCTT
The DNA here is from genome assembly GCA_963506825.1 of uncultured Cellvibrio sp. Taxonomy (GTDB): domain Bacteria; phylum Pseudomonadota; class Gammaproteobacteria; order Pseudomonadales; family Cellvibrionaceae; genus Cellvibrio. Next base: position 1,968 of record CAUOQW010000523.1, on the reverse strand, counting down.
GGTTAGGGCCGTGATAAGGGTCTTGTCCCAGAATCACCACTTTCACTTGATCCAGCGGTGTGGAATTAAAGGCATTAAAAATATTTTTGGATTCAGGGCAAATCACTTTCCCGGCTTGTTTTTGTTGCAATAAAAATTGTTTGAGTTGCTGCATGTAAGGCAGCTCAAACTCTGGAGCTAAATGGGCAAGCCAGCTGGGGTGTAAATCGATAGGTTTTTTTGCAGTATTCATAAAATCGCATCCAATAATTTTTTGCGATTTTACACAGATAACTCAAGAATTAAATTTATTTGGGAATCGTCATCCCCGCAGGGGATCCAGCGTCATTCACAATCTAAGATCACTAGATCCCCTGCCGAGATGACGACTCCCTGTTAAAGCATCTATAAATTTATAATAGATATCAAATCGTACTCATAAAAAACCCGGTATCGCTACCGGTTTTTTTCAATCTCAATTCAACGAATGAATCAGAGTTTGTCAGCGTGTACAGCCAAGTACTTGGCAACACCAGCAGGTGATGCGTCCATACCTGCGTCGCCTTCTTTCCAACCAGCCGGGCAAACTTCGCCGTGTTGCTCGTGGAAAATCAAAGCGTCAACAGTGCGCAAGGTGTCGTCAATGTTACGGCCGATTGGCAAGTCGTTAACGATTTGTGAACGCACTACACCAGCTTCATCGATGACGAAAGTACCGCGGAAAGCAACGCCGCCTTCAGATTCTACGTCGTAAGCTTTAGCAATAGCGTGGTTGATGTCAGCAACCAAAGTGTAACGAACTTGACCAATACCACCTTGGTCAATTGGAGTGTTACGCCATGCGTTGTGAGTAAAGTGAGAGTCAATAGACACGCCGATCACTTCAACATTGCGCTTTTTGAACTCTTCTACACGGTGATCAAACGCTAACAACTCTGATGGACACACGAAGGTGAAGTCCAATGGATAGAAGAACACTACCGCTTTTTTGCCTTTGGTAGCGGCTTCAAAACTAAAGTCTTCAACGATTTCACCGTTGCCTAGTACCGCTGCAGCAGTGAAAGTAGGTGCTTTTTTGCCGACTAATACGCCCATAATGAATCTCCTGATAAGTTGATGGTTGGACTGAATAAAGAACTGCCTATAAATCTCTAAAACTCATAACCAGCTGTGTGTTGATAGTACGGGGCTATCTTACACGCACAGATTTCCCTGTCCCATTAATTTTTTATATGACAAGTCATAGATATGGCTATAAGCCAGCGAAATCGTGGCTCGAATCAAAATACTCAACTAGAGTTACAAGAATAAGATAACTACAACGCCATCAACCTCCAGTAAACACAATGATTCAACCCATTATTAACATTCAATGGTTATGCGCCTTGTTGCTGGCATTCACCATGACAGCGCCTACTCTGGCACAAACTGTTTTTACTCATCGAGTGCCAGAAGCCATTGCCAGCAATACATCCAGCTATGAAGTCTCAGTGCTGAGACTGGCGCTCGATAAAACCCTTGGGGAATACGGCCCCTACGAACTCAAAGCCGCCCCCAAAATTAATGTAAACCGCAGCCTGCAAAGCATTAAGGCGAATACTTTCCCCAATTATTTTGCCAGCCTTGGCTACAACGAGAATTACGGTTCAGCGGAGGAGATTACCTATATTCGCTTTCCCGTTGATCTGGGCGTATTGAGCTATAGAACTTGTTTTGCATCTACTGCCGTTCTGGATCAGGTGAGCAAAATCACTACCTTGGACGAATTGCGCAAATTATCTATGGGGCAAGGGAAAGGTTGGGTCGATGGCGCAATTCTTAAATACAACGGCTTTGATGTGCAGGAAATTGAACCCTATCCCAACCTATTTAAGATGGTAGCCGCGCACCGTCTAGATTTATTTTGTCGCGGCGCCAATGAAATAAAAGAAGAGTACGAACGCTGGGCGCAGACTGAAGGTTTAGGCTATGACCGCCATTTGCTTATCT
>CAUOQW010000522.1:0-2787 GCA_963506825.1 uncultured Cellvibrio sp. | reverse complement strand
TAGTGCGAGTAAATTGGTTTGCTCCGCAATGCCGCGAATCACATCCAACACCGAACTGATGCCGTGCACAGTGGTTTGCAACTCTTCCAAGCCTTCGGTGTTTAAGCGAACTTCTGAGGATAAAGCATGAATTTGTTTGATGGATTCGACCGCAGTAACCTCAGCACTTTTTGAAGATTGCTCAGCTGAGTTTGCAGCGGATGCTGCATCTTGCGTGCTGCGCGCAACTTCTTGCGCAGAAGCAGCCATCTCATTTATAGCACTGGCGACTTGCAAGGTTTGCGCGCGCTGAAGATCTAAAATCTGAAAGGTATCCGTAGTGTTACTCGCCACTGAGCGGCTGACCTTGGAAAGCGCGCGGGTCAATTCATGAATATGCGAAACCAGTTTATGAATGGTATCCGCAAAGGCATTAAAGGCCTGAGTGACCTCGCCCAATTCATCGTCGTTTTGGCGCGTGAGCCGACGAGTTAAATCGCCGCCGCCACTGGCAATATCGCGCAGGCTTTTTGCCAGCGCATTAATGGGTTGCAGCATTTTTTTGGTAGTCACCATGGCAATAGCCAAAACACCAGCCAAAATAATTGCCGTAACCACAAAAATCAGCATAAGCGTACGGTGAATTTGTTTTTGGCTAATGGCTTGGGCTTTAGCGACAGCTTCATCAATGTCGTCGATATAAAACCCCGTACCGATCATTAAATTCCATTTTTCCAACCAAAGTGCGTAGCTAAGCTTTGGGTAAGCCGTGGTATTTTCGCCTGGGCGCGGGAAGTGATAGGTGACAAAGCCACCACCCGCTTGACCGGCTTTAACTAACTCGTTAATAAGGAATACACCATTTACATCTTTGTAATCGCGAAAGCTCTCGCCTATCTTGGCACTGCCACTGCCAGAAAAAATACGCACTGAAGCACCATCGTACCCAAAGAAATAACCATCTTTGCCGTATTGCAGTTGTTTCAACAAAGCGATGGCCTGTTGCATTTCAGTGTCGGAGCCCGCTGCAGAAGCATCGTAATAAGGCTTGGCTAAGGACATCGCGATATCGAGTGAATGACGCAGCTCCGTTTTTTTTGCCTCCAATAAGGTATCGCGCAAGACCAACATATCGTCTTCCACCACGCGCGCCATACGCGAACTCACTAAGGTGAGTAAGACCACCACAATAAGAATGCAGGGAACCACTCCCAAAAGAATGAGTTTGTGTTTCATTTTAAGAGACATAACGGGGAACCTTGTGCGAGATCTATCTTTATTGTGTTGACCAAAAAATCTGGTCATGCGCTGAATAGCGACAAGTATAGTCAGGCTCAGGGATCTATCAATGTGGACTATTAGGTCTGCTTTGGAAGGGAGATAAATTTGAAATAAATAAACCCAAACAACAACGGCAGCTTCGGCTGCCGTTGTTGTTAGCAAAACACTTAGGATTAGTGCTCTGCTTTAACCGATTTAACCGCGCGTTGCATTAACAAATCTGTGTAGGCAATACCAATCGCAGAAGCAATAAAAGACATGTGGATAATGGTTTGCCACATAATGCCCGCTTCGGTAATAGTCACTTTAGTGCCCGGTTCTACTGGCAAGCCGAGAGCGCCCGCTTCAATAAAAGTTTTAAGTAAATGTATTGATGATATGCCTATAATTGCCATGGCCAGTTTCACTTTCAACACGGTTGCATTCACATGCCCCAACCACTCTGGCTGATCTGGATGCCCATCTAAATTCAATCGTGATACAAAAGTTTCATAGCCACCGACGATGACCATTACTAATAAATTTGAAATCATCACCACATCAATTAAGCCCAACACGACCAGCATGATTCCCTCTTCATTGAGTGTTGGGGCACCCATAATCAAATGCAGCAATTCTTTCATAAACAAAAAAACATAGACGCATTGCGCCACAATCAACCCTAAATACAAGGGCAATTGCAACCAGCGCGAACCAAATATTAATGTTGGGAAAAAGCTCATTTTTTTTACTGCATCTTGTTCTAACATTGTTTTACTACCTATAAAGTTTAAAAAATTTGGGGCGGATTATACGCACACCTAAGATAAAAATCTGAAATTGACTAAAACTCCGGCGCAGAGCTCATTTTCACACGCCCCTCAGTCATGGGATGCGCAAATTCTAATTCAGTCGCATGCAGCAACAGCCTTGGCGATTTACTCAGCGCAGCCTCATCCGCATAAAACTCACAGCCTAAAATCGGGTGACCTATCGCCAGCATATGCAAACGCAGCTGATGCGAACGGCCCGTAATGGGATGCAAAAGTACGCGCGAAGTCTGCGCAATCTCATCGCGCGATACTACGGTAAATTCTGTGACAGATTGCCGACCGGTTGCTGCACAAATTTTATACTTGGGACGATTTTCCATATCTGGCGCTATGGCAAGATCAATCACGCCGCTATCGTCTTTCACCAAGCCATTCACAATGGCGGTATAGGTTTTGTGGGTGGTGCGCGCCTGAAATTGCTTACTGATATGGGAGAGCGCAGCTTTGTTAAGCGGGATAACCATAATGCCCGAGGTATCATAATCCAAGCGATGGACTATGGCGGCATTAGGAAAATCCACCAACAAACGTGCAATTACCGAATCGCGATTCTGTGGGTGGCGGCCGGGCACGCTCAGCAGCCGTGTAGGTTTATTGATGAGCAGAAATGAGGGTTCGCGCTGAAGTATCTCCACCTCGTCCATACATTTGGGTAGCACCGCTAAATCATCAAAGGCATCCGACATAAAAACCAAACCTAAATAGTGGCCCAAAT
>CAUOQW010000521.1:0-2793 GCA_963506825.1 uncultured Cellvibrio sp. | reverse complement strand
TGCGCCAGCAATAAAACCGCTAAGCCATTAATCACACGACTATCGCTATCAAACGCAAAATGGTGCACACCAGTTTCTTCTCTGTGCGCTAACCATGCCGAAACTTCACAACCCTTTACTAAATTTTCAGGATTGCGCAGTTCCGGTTTGTGCTGAATAAGTTTTCCCCATTGGGTAATCAAGCGATATTGCGATTGCCAATTGCGGGTAGCAATTAATTCGGGCAGAGAGACAGAAGATAAATCGTCGGGCGTGAACATTAATAATCAATCTTAAAAAGTGTGTGTGAATTGAGTGTGGTTTGCACGGCAATCTTTTCTAGCGGCTCACCGCGTAAATCGGCGAGCGCTTGCGCAATCTCAATAATATGTAGCGGACTATTGCGTTCGCCCTGCTTACCGCTGAGCGGCATATCGGGTGCATCGGTTTCTAATAAAATAGCGTCCAGCGGTAATTTTTTCACTGCTGTACGGGTTTTGTTGGCGCGTTCATAAGTGATAGTACCGCCAATACCCAAGCGAAAACCCATATCCCAATAGCTAGCGGCCAATTCATAACTGCCACTAAAACCGTGAATCACACCCCCAGCAGGCAAGTCATAGCTTTTCAATTGCACGAGTAATTCGTTGTGCGCTTTGCGGCAGTGAATAATAAGCGGTTTAGATATTTGTTGCGCTAATTGCAAATGAATATCCAACACTTGTTGTTGCAATCGCATAGGTGTTTCTGTCACCGCATCTAAACCGCATTCACCTATAGCGACGCATTTTGGTTGCGTAAGATTTTTTTCTAGGTGTTGATGAATATCTGCTAAATAATCCGCAGCAATATTGTCACCAACCCACCAAGGGTGAACCCCAACACCGACATAAATATTTTTATGCTGCTGCGCGATACTAGCAGCTAAAGGCCATTGCTCAGCTGCAACACCGGGAATTATCAAATGCGCAATACCCAAGGCATTACACTCACGCCAAATAAGATCGCGGTCACCATCAAATACCGCAAAATCGAAATGGCAATGGCTGTCAAAAAATTGCATGTTAATGGGAATTTTCCGATAAAGTTTTTTCAATACGCCTATCAGGAATTAGCCACATAAGCGCCACCGCAATATAACCTACCAACGCAAAGCCTATATTTACAAACGCCAAGGGAATTGCAGCGGCGTAAACCACCACAGAGATTATCCCTTTAATATCTTTGCCAATGGCTTTTGCCAGCAAAGAGTCTTTGCCTTCAGTGCCAATAATGCAGTGCACTAATATCCAGTAAGCAATACCGGCCATTAATAAACAGCCGCCATAAAGTGCCGTGGGCAAAGGCGCGAAATGATTTTCGCCCATCCACCCAGTCACAAAGGGAAATAGCGATAACCAAAACAATAAATGCAAATTCGCCCACAACACACCACCACTCACATGCTTCACTGCGTGCAATAAATGGTGATGATTATTCCAGTAAATTCCCACGTAAATAAAACTGAGGATATAGCTAAAAAATACTGGCAATAATGTTTGCAAGGTTGCCCAATCGCTGCCATGTGGAACTTTCATTTCCAACACCATGATGGTGATGATAATAGCGAGTACGCCATCACTAAATGCTTCTAAACGATTTTTACCCATATACAACTCCACTTGTGTGCATCGATTATTTCATAATCAGCGCGTTAAATTTATTGCGCCAGTTGCTAATTTATTGAAATAGACGGCTGACATTGTGTCCCAAATAACTATTGTTTAGAAACAAATCCAACAATTAATCTATTTGCAGCTATATTAATAAAACCGCCGGGTAGCTTCGCTGGTGTATTGAGGGCATACAAGGCTATGTTTGACGATTCCACTCAAAAATTTCAATTAGGCCTCGTCTATCTATTTGCGGTCTTGGCTGTTATCGGCATAGCGCCCTTTGTATATTTGCGTTATGCACAAGGCGAAACGCTTCATGCATTGGTCGATCTTGCCATAGTCACTATAGCGGTATCGATTGCGGTTTATTCCTACTGGCGCGGCGAAGCAACATCGCTCGCCATGCACATTGCGGCTGGGTTTTATACCTTAGGTGCAATTGCAGTTGTATACCTCAACAGCCCCATCTTTGTGTTTTGGATTTTCCCCTGCGTATTATCTAACTTTTTTCTACTGCGTCCTAGAAGCGCCGTTATTGTGAATCTTATCGCCATCATACTGGTGACCCCAATAGCTTGGCGGCTCGGTAAAACGCTGGATTCCTTTGCTATGCTCTCATCGCTGTTTATTGGTAGCACCATGGCTTATTTATTTGCGCGCCTTACCGAACAGCAACGCAAACGTCTGGAAATATTTGCTTCGCAAGACCCACTCACCTTGGTGGGCAACCGTCGCTTAATGGATGAAGAACTGCGGCTCTGTGTAGAAGACTTTACACGCTATCAAACCCCCGCCACGCTCATAGTGTTGGACTTGGATAACTTCAAAGCCATTAACGACAAGTTTGGGCACAGCATAGGCGATCAACTACTGATCAATATCGGCAATCTGTTGCGCGCTCGCCTGCGTAAAACGGATCGCGCCTTTCGTTTTGGTGGCGAAGAGTTTGTGCTCTTGGCTCGCAATACCGGCCTCGAAGAAGCGGCAATTATCGCGGAGAATATTCGCCTGCAAATTACGCAAGAGATTCTTGGCCCCGAAGGCAAGATTAGCGCCTCCTTTGGCTGCGCCACCCTTGCCGCTCTGGAAACCCGCGAGCAATGGTTTATTCGCGCTGACCGCGCTATGTATCAAGCCAAAGCGCGCGGCCGTAACTGCG
>CAUOQW010000520.1:0-2801 GCA_963506825.1 uncultured Cellvibrio sp. | reverse complement strand
TTCCCATTAATTCGGCAACTCCATTCGGATAATTGCTGGTCAGCCTATAGGACTCTTCTATGTTTGATAAAAACCAAACTATCGCTTCTTTCGATCCTGAAATTTGGGCATCTATCCAAAACGAAGGCCAACGCCAAGAAGAACACATCGAGTTGATCGCCTCTGAAAACTACACCAGTCCAATGGTGATAGCGGCTCAAGGCACCAAGTTGACCAACAAATATGCCGAAGGTTACCCAAGCAAGCGCTACTACGGCGGTTGCGAATATGTAGACGTAACTGAATCTTTGGCCATTGAGCGTGCAAAACAATTGTTTGGTGCCGATTATGCCAACGTGCAGCCGCACGCCGGTTCACAAGCTAACCAAGCGGTATACGCTGCGCTGTGTAGCCCTGGCGATACCATTTTGGGTATGAGTTTGGCACACGGTGGTCACTTGACTCACGGTGCTAAAGTGAGTTCATCAGGCAAGTATTACAACGCTATCCAGTACGGTTTGAATCCAGAAACTGGTTTGATTGACTACGACGAAGTAGAGCGTTTGGCAGTAGAACACAAGCCAAAGGTAGTAGTAGCGGGCTTCTCTGCTTACTCTCAAGTAGTGGATTGGCAGCGTTTCCGTGAGATTGCCGATAAAGTGGGCGCTTACCTGTTTGTGGATATGGCGCACGTTGCCGGTTTGGTTGCTGCCGGTTTGTACCCTAACCCGGTGCAAATTGCTGACGTAACCACCACCACTACTCACAAAACCCTGCGTGGTCCTCGTGGCGGTTTGATTCTGGCCAAGGCCAACGAAGAGATTGAGAAGAAATTGAACTCTGCGGTATTCCCAGGCGGTCAAGGCGGCCCGTTGATGCACGTAATCGCCGCTAAAGCGATCAGCTTCAAAGAAGCTATGACGCCAGAGTACAAGGCCTATCAACAACAAGTGGTTGTGAATGCTAAGGCCATGGCGAAAACCTTCTTGGCACGTGGGATTGATATCGTCTCTGGCGGTACTGAAAACCATTTGATGTTGGTGAACCTGATTGGCAAGTCTTACAGCGGTAAAGATGCTGACGAGGCTTTGGGCAAAGCACATATCACTGTAAACAAAAACGCCGTTCCTAATGACCCGCGCTCACCTTTTGTGACTTCTGGTATTCGTGTTGGCACTCCAGCGGTGACCACTCGCGGCTTCAAAGAAGCTGAATGTGTGCAATTGACCAACTGGATTTGCGATATTTTTGATGCTTTGGAAGCGGGTAATGCGGATGAAGTGATCGCCAGTGTAAAAGCTAAGGTTGCTACTCTGTGCAAAGACTTCCCAGTTTATGCTGAGTAAGTTGGCCTTTCGATTTAAATGCATTTGATGTAAATGCCATTGATGTGAAAAAGCAGCCCAAGCGGCTGCTTTTTTTATGGCACAACTTTGTTGTTGTGTTTGTATAGCTGTCTTGTGTCAATTTTACGGCTCACTTGTTAATAAATTGTATCCTGCAAGTTGTGTGATCAGCTTCTCATTAGAACCGAATCTATCTAAGAAAACTAACCTTAGATTTTCTTCTGCCATAGCGAATAAAAACAGTGCGATTGCACGTGGATGACCTATTTTTTACAAAGAGATTTTTTGTCTGTCGCGCTTTGTACAGGGTTTCAGCCTATGAAAATTCATAAACTTACCGCCTCACAAAAAACATTTGGCGCAGTCGTATTTGCACTGGCGGCGGGTTTAAGCGTTTTGTTTACCGTGAAGTCGGTTAGCCTGCAGCAACCCTTGATTAGCACTAGCGCACAACCTATAGGTCGAGCGGAATTGCCACCATCGCTTACTACCTCTAAATTAGAAGTTCAGGCTGCTACAGATATGAATGCATCTGCTAATACGATTCCTCTGAATCGTGCTTTTAATCGGCCGAGCCATACGTCCGTGCAGGCTTCATGGCAAATGGGTGGTGTGAAAGCGGCAACGCCTTCAATTCCTTTGAGTGAAAAAATTTCTGATTACGCCATTGTGGAATTGCAACAAAAGCCAGCAGATTTTCCTGCGGTGGGCGATCAGGTTTTGCTGCCTATGCTGCACGGAAAAAATGTAGTTGCAATAGTTGAATCCGCGGTGAATTTAGCAAATGGCGATTATTCCTGGAGCGGCCATTTGCACGGTTATGGTACAGATTACCCGGTCGTTATGACCTACGGCGAAGGCTCTGTTTTTGCCACCATTACCACTCTTGATGGCAGTTACACTATGGAGTCAATTAATGGTTTGGGTTGGCTTTATAAAAACCCTGCGGAAATTGAATTATCTAATCCCGGTGCGAAGGATTTTTTAGAGATTGATGGGCATCATTAATTTTTTGAATGAGAGATACACTTATGAAACGATAAAAATATTGTTCTGGCTTTAATGGATGCGCGCACAATTATGTGAATCACGGAGGGTTTTCAGTAAAGTCAATTGAGGAAACCCCAATGAATTTTATCAAGCAAATACTATTAACAGCAGTTGCGTTAATTAGCCTAATTGTTTCCCCCACGCTGCTTGCTGCCAATGCTGTTATTGATGTTTTAGTGGTTTACACCAAAGGCACTGCGGATGCCTACGCGGGCAACCCCAGCACTCGTATCAATCAATTGTTTCAAGTGACCAACCAAATTTACAAAGACAGCGGTGTGAATCTTGAAGTGCGCGTCGCTAAAACCAGGATGGTCAGCTACACCGATGACAACGCCGCTGAGACCGCGTTAAACGATATTACCTTTGCAAAAAATGCGGCGTTTTCGGGTGTTGCCGCGGCGCGTGAGCAAGCTAAGGCCGATA
>CAUOQW010000519.1:0-2811 GCA_963506825.1 uncultured Cellvibrio sp. | reverse complement strand
TTATCTATTGGTCCTCTAAATTTTCACCTGACGAGCAAGCGTTTGAGAGATTGCGAGCTACACAGGCGGGTGATATTCCTTATTTGCAAAATACTCTGCCTTCAGCTCGTGGCAAAATTTTAGCAGTAGTAACAAGTGTTCGAACACTGGGCGATACAGGTAGACCTACAGGTTATGAATTGACAGAGCTGTCGCGAGCCTATTGGGTTTTTAAAGCCAACGGTTTTGAGGTAGATATTGCGAGCGTTGAAGGTGGCGAGCCCTATGCCTTGCTTGATGATGAAGATATGGCTGAATATGATTATGCTTTTTTAAATGACGTTGTTGCCCAATCTAAAACGAAAAATACCCTTAAAGTTAGCGAGGTAAATGCAGATAATTATCAAGCCGTTTATTTTGTTGGTGGTAAAGGGGCGATGTTTGATTTCCCAAACAATCAAGTGATAGCCAATTTAGCTGCAAGCTTCGCTGACCAGAACAAAGTGATTGCCGCTGTCTGTCACGGTCCAGCTGCACTTATTAATGTCAAAACCGCAAATGGAGAATGGTTGGTGGCCAATAAGAAAGTAAGTGCATTTACGAATAGTGAAGAATTACTGTTGATTCCAAATGCAGAAATTATTTTTCCATTTTTATTACAAACGAAACTGGAAGAACGCGGCGCAAATTTTATTGCTGGCGCAGATTATTTAGAGCAGGTGAGCGTAAGTACAAAGTTAATTACCGGGCAAAATCCTTGGTCTGTTTGGCGACTTGCAGAGCAAGCGGTCCAGTCACTCGGTTATGAACCTGTCGCCCGCACACTTACTCCCGAAGAAAACAGTGTGACCTTGCTTAAGGCTTATCATAAAGATGGATTGGATAGGGCGGAAAAAACGGTCAGAAATCATGAACACAATTACAACGGTCGCTTGATACTGATGCATGCATTTGTGGCTTTTATGAAATGGGAACTGCTAACGGGATTTCAGTTAATAATATTGGCGGATAGCCTAAAACCTCAGCATCCGTAATTTTCTTTGTTCTATGATTGGGGTGCCGAAAGGCCCTCAATCCATAAACCCCTTGTTCTCCTTCCCTCGATGATCAATCATAGCCGCCTCCCGTTAACCCTCTGGATTGGGTTGATATAAAATAAATTTGCATTCTATAGACGACTGGTCTACTCTAATTCCATGACTGAAAACACTCGTGACAAGCTGATTATCGCCAGTATCGAAAGCATGTCTGTTAAAGGCTTTAACAATACTGGAATTGCAGAAATACTGACGCAGGTGAAGGTACCCAAAGGTTCGTTTTATCATTACTTTAAAAGTAAGGATGAGCTGGGTTTGGCGATTATTGAACACTATGGGCAGCAGTTGCGGGTGGGTTTGGTGGAGCATCTGGCGACTGCCGAAGGCTCAGCCTTAACCCGCTTGCGAAGTTACTTCGAAACTATTTTGACCTACTTTGAAGGCAAAGTAGGTTCATGTAACTGTTTGCTGGGTAATCTTGGACAAGAGTTGTCCATGCAAAATGCAGTAATGCGCGATGCGATTTTTGTGCATTACCGCGCGCTGGAAAATGTAATTGCCGATTGTTTGCGGCAAGCCAAGGCCGAGGGCGAATTAGCTTCGCATCAGGATGAACAGATGTTGGCGAAGATGTTTTTTGCAAGCTGGGAAGGTTGCTTGGTTCGTGCCCGATTAGAGCAAACAGAACAACCCTTGCGTGATTTGATTTATCTGTACTTTTCAGTTGTTTTTAAAGGCGCCTCGTAAGTTTACTGGTACTTCGAGCGCGATCAGGCGACAGTTTTATTCATGACCCATCAGGGTCTTTTTTTGGTAAATAAAATAGACGACCGGTCTAATATTTTAAATTTAAAGGTAATGATTATGAGCTACACAATTCAAGGTAAAACTGCGTTGGTAACAGGCGCTAATCGCGGTATTGGTAAGGCGATAACGAAGGCTTTAATCGCAGATGGCGCCAAGCGAATCTATGTGACGGCGCGCAATATTGAGAGTTTGCAAGCACTCGTAAACCAAGCGCCGGAAGTCATAGTACCGGTGCAGCTGGATGTGACTAATGCTAGCGATATCGCTAATGTTGCCAAGCTTGTTGGTCAGTTGGATATTTTGATCAACAATGCTGGTATTGCCACGGGCAGCGATTTCTCAGGTGAGGCGAGTCTTGGCATAGCCGCAAGCGAGATGGCCACTAATTACTTTGGTGTTATCAGTCTTACGCATGCTTTGCTGCCAGTTCTGCACAAGAGTAGCGCGGCGGCGGTGATTAACGTCAGCTCCATTGCGGGCATTGCCAACTTCCCCACCCTTGGACCTTATTCGGCTTCAAAAGCAGCGGTGCATTCTTTCACTCAAGGTCTTCGTGCAGAGCTGCGTAAAGCCAATATTGCGGTAGTGGGCGTTTACCCCGGCCCAGTTGATACCGACATGACCAAGGATTTTGAGATGGATAAAGCGTCGCCAGCAGATGTAGCAAGCGCGGTTTTGGCAGGTTTGAAAAATGGCGAGGAGGATGTGTTCCCCGATGCTTTCTCGCAGGCGATGTATCAAGTGTTTGTGCAGAACCCCAAACAGCTTGAGCAGCAGTTTGCGGCTACCTTGGGGCAGTAGCATCAAGTAGTCGTTTCAGTAAGCCTGTGCGAGCGGGCTTACTCCAACCAATCCACCAACATCTCCCGTTCTGCCACTTGACCTTGGTCATCCACCACGCGGATATTGTGAATTCCGGCATCGGTAGGGCGATAGGCTAGGGCGATTTGGGGGTCGCTGCTGCCGATATAGCGGTTATCGTCGAACC
>CAUOQW010000518.1:0-2812 GCA_963506825.1 uncultured Cellvibrio sp. | reverse complement strand
GTTTAAGTAGCGGCGAGCCAGCGGTGATAGATTCTTTTAATGAGTATGGCGATGTACTCGCAGAGATTTTGCAACAAAGTGCTGCCATAATGCCGCAGCCCTTGTATGCCTTGGGGCAGAGTACGGGCTGTGCAGTCTTGCTTAATTACCTGTGGCGTTATGCGCGCGAGCGTAATGCAATAGAACAATTTTCTAAACTTGCACTCTGTAGTCCCTTGGTGTTGCCGCGCGGTTGGCGCGGTGTGCATATGGGCCGCTATGTGTACGCTGTGTTACGCCATTTTGTTCGCCGTATCGGTCGCAGTTTTGGCAAGAGTTCGCACGATCCTGTGTTCAATGAGTTTCTTCATTATCAAGATCCTCTGCAAGCCAAACATTTGCCCTTGCGTTGGATAGGTGCAATGAAACAGTGGCATGAAATGGTGTTAGATTTTGCGCCACTGCAAAAGCCGGTATTAATTGTACAGGGCACTGGCGATATGACAGTGGATTGGAAATACAATTTGCCGCTGTTGGAGCAAAAATTACCGAATGCCAAAGTTGTGTTTGTCGCTGAGGCGGGTCATCAGTTGGTTAATGAGAGCGATGTGTATCGCAATCAAGTGTTTGCTGCGATCAAAAACTATTTTTTCAATTAGCAATTGGGGTCAGAGTAAAAATAAATTGAGTGTCTTTAATCGTAGCAATTTCGATTTTATTTTTACTCTGACCCCAGTTCATGAACTAAGGATTTATTTGTGGAACTTCTTCATCTGGTTATAGATTTTATTTTACATATTGATGTGCATCTTTCGGAGTTGTTCAGTCAATACGGTTTATGGATTTACGGCATTTTGTTTCTGATTATTTTTTGTGAAACTGGCCTAGTCGTTACGCCTTTCTTGCCGGGCGATTCATTGTTGTTTGCTACGGGCGCTTTGGTGGCTATAAGCGCGAGTGCAGGCTTAGATATCAATGTAATGGCATTACTGGTGGTTAGCGCTGCCATACTCGGCAACATTGTCAATTACACTATTGGGCGATTTTTTGGGGCACAATTATTCCGCAACCCCAACTCAAAAATATTTCGCCGCGATTATTTAGATAAAGCCCATAATTTTTACGAAAAGCACGGTGGTGTTGCGATTATTATGACACGCTTTATTCCCATTTTTCGTACCTTCGCGCCTTTTGTGGCAGGTATGAGTGGCATGACTTATCCGCGCTTTATTGCTTACAACGTTATTGGTGCGCTCTTATGGGTGGGAATATTTTTATATGCGGGTTATTTCTTTGGCAATATTCCCAGTGTACGCAAAAATTTCACGCTCTTGATTATGGCCATACTGGTGGTATCGGTTCTGCCGATTGTGTATGAAATTTGGAAGGCAAGGCGAGAAGCAAAAATCGCTAAGTCATAAATAAAAGCGCCGAAATAGGCGTTGAAAATGAGAATGCAGTTTGCACAATTACAAAAAAACCGTTGATTCACATCAACGGTTTTTTTAAGGTTTGATAAATATAAAATTAAAACAACACGCGGCAACTAATTGTCCCGTCAATACTCTTCAACTGCTCCAACGCAACTTCATCGTAAGGGGAGTTGATGTCCACTACTACATAACCAACCTTGTCATTGGTTTGTAAATATTGTGATGCGATGTTGATATGGCGATCAGAAAAAATATTGTTGATCTTGGATAATACGCCGGGAACGTTAGCGTGCACGTGCAATAAACGGTGCGCGTCTGGGTGACCCGGCAAAGCCACTTCGGGGAAGTTGACTGAGCTAATGGTGGTGCCGTTGTCGGAATATTTAATCATCTTTTCGGTCACTTCAATACCGATGTTGGCTTGCGCTTCCATGGTTGAGCCGCCGATGTGCGGGGTCAAAATTACGTTGTCCAAACCGCGCAATGGGCTGATGAATTCGTCGTCGTTTGCTTTTGGTTCTTCTGGGAATACGTCAATCGCTGCACCTGAAAGTGCGCCGGATTTAATCGCGTTGGCCAAGGCTTCAATATCTACCACAGTGCCGCGTGAAGCATTGATCAGGATCGCGCCTTTTTTCATCAAACCAATTTCGCGTGCGCCGATCATATCTTGGGTCGATAGGGTTTCAGGTACATGCAGGCTGATAATGTCTGACGTTGCTAAAAGTTCATCCAAATCGCGGATTTGATTAGCATTGCCCAAGGGCAATTTGGTAATGGTGTCATAGAACTGAACGTTCATACCCAAAGATTCAGCGAGTACCGAAGTCTGGCTGCCGATAGAGCCATAACCGATCAAACCTAAAGTTTTGCCACGAATTTCATAAGAACCTACTGCAGATTTATCCCAACCGCCGCGATGACAAACAGCATTCTTTTGCGGAACATTGCGCAACAGCAAAATTGCTTCGGCAATCACCAACTCGGCTACTGAACGAGTATTCGAATAGGGGGCGTTAAATACGGCAACACCGTGTTCTTGCGCAGCTTTCAAATCTACCTGATTGGTGCCAATACAGAAGCAACCAGCGGCTACTAACTTGGGTGCATTTTCAAACACACGGCGAGTCAATTGGGTGCGTGAACGCAGGCCTACAAAATGCGCGTCTTGAATCTTTTCGATGAGCGCGTCTTCATCCAAAGCGGTTTTCAGGTATTCGATGTTGGTGTAACCCTGATCGTTCAGCACTTGCACCGCAGACTGGTGCACGCCTTCCAGTAATAGAAACTTGATCTTGCTTTTGTCTAAGGACGTTTTGCTCATGGCAACCTCGGAGTAGTGGATTCGCAGGGCTGGGGATAACCGGCACGCTGGAACGGAGAGATGGGAAAAATTTGGG
>CAUOQW010000517.1:0-2814 GCA_963506825.1 uncultured Cellvibrio sp. | reverse complement strand
TTATTAAATTCTTGTATTGGGTAAAGCACAAAAATGCCCATAGCTTCGCGCACATTTGCAAACGCAAATATGCTGAAAACTAAGAGCTATTTAGAATTCTTAGAACATGAAGGTTCTGTGACCGAGATATTTTTTATGCCGAGGAAAGGGGTAAAACTTCGCGGTTGGTGTTTTGCAATCTGTTATAGATTATTGTTTGCAAACACCACCACGATTGTTATTAATTATTGTTGTTGCCACTGGTTGTACTCAGTTGGTGTTGCGCACTTTAGCGACACAAAAATCAATTATCCAGCATTAATTTTCAAGTGTGTAGTTAGGAAACATCTTTTTAGTTATAAGCAGAATGTGAGTATTTATCCACACCAAAACACTACTGCGTCACAAATTATTAAGCTTAGAATTCAAAGCTATTACCCCCAAACCCACAAACTGCCAGAGTAGTTGGCTAATCCACACCCAATAAAGGACTTTAGTATGCCCAGCTATCCCATAGTATCCAGCCTTGTTATCGGCCTTATCGCCTTGCTCCATGTATATATTTTGGTGTTAGAAATGTTTTTGTGGGATAAACCCGCAGGCCGCAAGGCTTTTGGCCATAGCCAAGAGATGGCGAGCCTCTCAAAAGTGCTGGCCGCCAACCAAGGTTTGTACAACGGTTTTCTCGCGGCGGGATTGGTTTGGGGGCTGTATTTGGGGGCAAGCGGCTTTGATATTAAGGTCTTTTTCCTCGGCTGTATTTTGGTCGCAGGCGTCTATGGCGGTATTACCGCCAAAATCAAAATTATCTATATTCAAGCTTTACCCGCCGCCATTGGCTTGCTGCTTTTATTTCTCAACCTTTAAACCCAGATTTTCCATCGATTTAGGCCGATTTGACGCATGTAATCGGCCTAGAGAAGCAGACCATAACCCGCTAGAATAGCCGCATTCACCCCGTTCCCAATTCTCCTGAGAAGTGATCGCGCTATGACAGCCCCAAAGAAACCTACCGTGCTCCTCATCCTCGATGGCTATGGCTATTCCGAAAAAACCAAATACAACGCGATTGCCGCTGCCCACAAACCCGTATTCGATAAACTCTGGGCCAATAACCCCAAAAGTCTGATTGAAACTTCTGGCCTTGCCGTGGGCTTACCCGAAGGCCAAATGGGCAACAGCGAAGTGGGCCATATGACCCTTGGCGCTGGCCGCGTGGTTTACCAAAGTTTTACCCGCGTGAACAAAGCCATTAGCGATGGCGATTTTTTTACCAACCCTGTTTATGTAAATGCCATCGATAGCGCCATTGCCAGCGGCAAAGCAGTCCACATTCTCGGCTTGCTCTCTGAAGGCGGCGTTCACAGCCACCAAGATCACATCTACGCCATGATGAAAATGGCCGTACAACGCGGCGCTAAAGACATTTATTTGCACGCATTTTTAGATGGCCGCGACTGCGCACCGCGCAGCGCAGAATCTTCACTGCAAAAGGCGCAGGATTTGTTTAAAGAATTAGGCGCTGGCCGCGTTGCTTCTATTGTTGGCCGTTACTTCGCACTCGACCGTGACAACCGTTGGGATCGAGTAAAACAAGCTTACGATGTCATGGTCACTGGCGATGCAGAATTTGACGCCCTCACCGCTGTTGATGGTTTGAAAGCGGCTTATGAGCGCGGAGAAAATGATGAGTTTGTAAAAGCCACTGTGATCTGTGCCGAAGACGAAGAAGTAGCCACTATTAATGATGGCGACTCAGTTATTTTTATGAATTTCCGCCCCGACCGCGCGCGCGAAATTACCAACGCATTAATTGAAGAAGGCTTCACAGGATTTGAACGCGAATTGCATCCGGAAATTGCACACTTTGTGCAAACCACCGAATACGCTTCCAGCATTAAAGCGCCTATCGCATTTCCGCCGGAAGATTTAACCAACTCATTTGGCGAATATATTTCTGGTTTGGGCAAAACCCAATTGCGTATCGCCGAAACTGAAAAATACGCGCATGTAACTTTCTTTTTTAACAGCGGCAATGAAACTGTTTATCCCGGTGAAGATCGTATTTTGGTTCCATCGCCCCAAGTTGCGACTTACGATTTGCAACCGGAAATGAACGCACCCATCGTTACTGATAAGTTGGTTGAAGCAATTGAATCCGGCAAATACGATGCAATTATTTGTAACTACGCCAACTGCGATATGGTCGGCCACTCCGGCATTATGGAAGCGGCAACCAAAGCTGTGGAAGCCATTGATATTTGCGTTGGCCGCGTATTAGCCGCCGTAGAAAAAGTAGGTGGCGAAGCCTTAATTACTGCTGACCACGGCAACGTTGAAGAAATGTTTGATGAAGAAACCGGTCAAGCAAACACACAACACTCTACGCTGCCTGTTCCGTTTATTTTTTGCAGTGCACGCAAAGGAACTATTTCTCCTGGAGGCTCGTTAGCAGATGTTGCACCCACCATGCTGGCGTTAATGGGTATTCCACAGCCGGCAGAAATGACGGGTAAAAATTTAATTACCTTGGGGTAATTATCTAACACAAGAGGTAAGGTAATTCTTGCGAGACCGTCGGAGGCATGGATGCCGACGTCGAGCCTACAAGACAAGGATGTACTTGCGGCGTGTCTCGCAAGGATTACCTTAGCTCGCAGCACCAGCTCCTATTTATAAAAACCAAACTGAACATTTTTGTTCGCAATATTCACCGCTGTTTTTTAGCATTCGAATAATCCCCATGAAAAAACTTTTATGCCTAAGTTTATTCTCCATGTTGCTTGCCATCTCGCCCAGTGCGCTGAGCGATGAAAAAGCCGACATGGCGAAACT
>CAUOQW010000516.1:0-2821 GCA_963506825.1 uncultured Cellvibrio sp. | reverse complement strand
GGCCGCAGACAACGCATTTACAGTGGTAGCTACTGAAGATTCGGAAATATTTACCGAAGCGCAATTAAGCAGTTTCAATGCGATTGTATTTTTAAATACGACTTTAGATGTGTTGAACGATGATCAACAGGTCGCCATGGAGCGTTTTATTCAGGCGGGTGGTGGTTTTGTGGGCATTCACGCTGCTGCAGATACCGAGTGGGAAGGTGATTGGCATTGGTATAGACGTTTGGTTGGCGGTGTTTTTAAGAGTCACCCGAATCACCCCAGTAACGTACAACTTGCACGCGTCAATCTTGAGGATGCAGAACATCCTCTTGCGAAATTTTTGCCTGTCTCTTTTGAAATAGCGGACGAGTGGTATGACTATCGCGATTTATACGAATTTAACAAAGTGATTTTAAGTGTTGATGAAAAAACCTATGTAGGTGGTCAACACGGACATCATCATCCTATTACTTGGTACCACGATTTTGATGGTGGCCGTTCTTTTTATACGGGCCTTGGCCACACCGCTGAAACTTTTTCGCATCCAGAGTTTATTAAATTATTACTCGGCGGTTTGAAATACGCGGTAGGTGGTAAACCAAAGCTTGATTACACTAAAGCCATGCCAGAGCCAAATCGTTTTACTAAAAAGACGCTGGTATCCAATTTAAACGAGCCTGTTAATTTAAGTTTCTTTGCCAATGGCGATGCTTTAATTGCAGAGCGTGGCGGCAATATTAAAGTGGTTGACTACAGAACCGGTGAATTGCGCGATGCCGGTAAAATTGAGGTGGATCCGCACGGGAATCTGGAATTTGGTTTGTTGGGTTTTGCGGTAGATCCTAACTTTGAGAAAAATAAAAATATTTATGCTGCGTACAATGCGGCAAAACCAGATGGTAGTACAGTTGAGCGTTTATCCCGTTTTAAATGGGCCGATGGCAAATTAGATCTCAAAACAGAAGAAATTTTTTGGGAATTTAAAGTAGATCAAAATTGCTGCCATACCGGGGGTGATTTGCACTTCGGCAATAATGGCGAATTATTTGTTTCAAGTGGAGACAACTCAAATCCCTTTACCGAAGAAGGTTATGGCCCATTAGATATGCGTGCCGATGCCGCTAAAAGTGATGGTCTTCGCAGCGCAGGCAATACGCAAGATTTGCGCGGAAAAATTATGCGCATTATCCCCAAAGAAACTGGTGGCTATGATATCCCGCAAGGCAATTTATTCAGCAACGCAAAAGATGGTCGCCCGGAAATTTATGTGATGGGCACGCGCAATGCGTACAAAATTACTTACGATAAATCTAGCTCAACTTTGTTCTATGGCGATATTGGCCCAGACGCAGGTGCAGATTCTGATTTAAAAGGTACGCGTGGTTACGATGAAGTTAATCGTGTGACTAAGGCGGGTAACTTTGGTTGGCCATTATTTGTAGGCAATAATTTTGCTTACAAAGATTTTGATTATGAGACGGGGAAATCAACCAAATATTTTAATCCGCTTGCGCCCATCAATTATTCGCCACGCAATACTGGCTTAAAAGAATTACCACCCGCACAGCGTCCATTGTTGTGGTATCCCTATGGCCCATCTGAACAATTTCCGGAGTTAGGTAAAGGCGGGCGTATGGCTTTGGTGGCGGATGTTTATCACGCTAAAGACTATGCAGAAAATCAACATCGCTATCCTGCATATTACGACAATAAATTATTCATTTTAGATTTTATGCGCAACTGGGTTAAGGCCGTTAGCTTTGATGAATTTGGTCGCATTATCAAAATTGAACCTTTAGCACCACAAGTTGAATACACATCGCCAATTGATGCGCGTTTTGCACCTGATGGAACTTTGTATGTGTTGGAATATGGCAAAACTTGGTTTAAAGGCAACCCGGAAGCAAGTTTAAGTCGTATTGAATATGCCGGTGCAGGTAATCGTCCACCTATTGCAAAAATCGCATTGGATAAGTCTCAAGGGGCTGTACCTTATAAAGCGATTGTTGATGCCGCACCATCGTTTGATTTGGATGGCGATAAATTAACCTATGCGTGGTCACTCAAATCTCAAGACGGAACCGTGACTAATCTGGGCACGCAACAAACACAAGAAATTAGTCTTGCTAGTGCAGGCGAATATACTCTTGTGTTGAGCGTAAAAGATCCCGCGGGTACTTCTGCATCGACAGAGGCAAAAATTCAAGTGGGTAATGAGCCTGTAGCCATAGATATTAAACTGGATGCTAACCAATCTTTCTATTGGCCTAATACAGCTGCGATTAAATATACAGTTACAGTGAATGATAAAGAAGATGGCATTATTCAGAATGATAACGCCAACCTCAATATTGCATTTGCCGCTACGGCGGAAGATGTGGCAGCACAAGGTCATCAGAAAGCAGATGTAGCAACAGTGGCTAAAGGCTTAATGGAAGCCAATGGTTGTAAGGCTTGCCATAGCTATGACACTAAAGTGGTTGGCCCAGCATTAAACGACATAGCTGCGCGTTATAAAAACGACAAAAATGGTTTGGATTTCTTGGTCAACAAAATCAAAAAAGGTGGCAGCGGTGTTTGGGGTGAAGTGAATATGCCATCATTTGCAACCTTGAGCGATGAAGACCGCAACGCTTTGGCAACTTATATTTTATCCTTGGCCGATGTGAAAAAATCTTTACCTTTGCAGGGCTCGCTCAGTTTAACGCCAAACGCACAAGAGCAAAAAAGCTTTAACGCTTCTGCTGAACCGCAAGCTATTCCAACGCAAGTGTTTGAATTAGCAGTTGCCTATACCGATCAGGGTAATAATCCAATTGGGCCAATAGCTGTT
>CAUOQW010000515.1:0-2821 GCA_963506825.1 uncultured Cellvibrio sp. | reverse complement strand
GCGGTACCGACGGACGACCACACGCTTTGATACAAGCAAAGATACTAAGGGGGATAAAGTAACTACGGCCCAGCACAATTGGCCCCCACACGGCGCCGAGACACATGCTGAGCCAGTGGTAAATACCAATGCTGATCCACACAAAACCAATAATGGTTGCGGATAATAACAGCACCAGACTCACAATATTTGCCCGCAGCTCTTGCAAGTGACCATTGAAATTAAACATACATTATTTCCTGATAAGTTAAATGCGCAACTCTGCCAAGAACAATTAAAGCGCAATTAAGTTTAAGCGATTTCTTAAAAAGCGCGCTTGTTAGATAGCAAACATTTATCGCAATAATTAAATAGAGAGACTTCAAACGCTAGACCAACGCAACAACTTTTATACGCACGTTTACCAACTAACTATAACTCACTTATAACAAGAGCAACCTATGAACCATCCTGAACAAATTCGGCAAATGCCAGAGTACGTGGAGCTCACCCGAGCCCGCAAAAAAATTGTGTGGCCGCTTTCAGTAGCCGTTATTACGGGTTACTTCGCGCTCATTCTTGCCATCGCCTTTTGGCCCGCATCTTTGGGCGCACCTATTGGTGAGGGCGTTACCTCTATAGGTATCGCACTCGGGCTTGGCATTATTGTTTACTGCATGGTGATTACCGGTATTTATGTTACCTATACAAACCGCGTGATTGAGCCCTTGACTCGCGCCATCAAACAAAAAGCAGGAGAGCTGAAATGAATCTAAAAGGCCTAACTGCATTTTCATTTGTTACCGCACTATCACTCATTGGTTTAAGCGCTACTGCGCTCGCCGATTCGGCTGCTAAAGCGCCCGTCAACACAACTGCAATTGTCATGTTCCTCGCGTTCGTTTGTGTAACGCTCGGCATTACCTACTGGGCGGCACGCCGCACTAAAACCACGGCAGATTTTTACGCAGCCGGTGGCGGTATTGGCGGTTTCCAAAACGGTTTAGCAATTGCGGGCGACTATATGTCAGCGGCATCCTTTTTGGGGATTGCCGGCTTAGTGTATATGTCTGGCTTCGATGGCTTAATTTACGCAATTGGATTTTTAGTCGGCTGGCCGATAGTGCTCTTGTTAATCGCCGAACCCCTGCGCAACTTGGGTAAATACACCTTTGCCGATGTTGCCTCTTTCCGCTTACAACAAAAACCGATTCGCATTTTGGCCGCAAGCGGTTCATTGGTTACGGTGATTTTCTATTTGATTGCGCAGTTGGTTGGCGCAGGCAAATTAATTGAAGTCTTGTTTGGCCTGCCCTACGAAACTGCGGTGATTATCGTAGGCGTGTTAATGACGCTTTACGTAACCTTTGGCGGTATGCTCGCCACCACTTGGGTGCAATTGATTAAAGCAATTTTGTTATTGTCGGGCGCAAGTTTGATGGCTGTGTTGGTGATGGCACACTTCAATTTCAGTTTTGAAAATATGTTTGTTGAAGCTACTAAAGTTCATACAAAAGGCACCGCCATTATGGCACCCGGCACTTTAGTCTCAGACCCGATTTCTGCAATTTCACTCGGTATGGCATTAATGTTTGGCACCGCTGGTTTACCCCATATTTTAATGCGCTTTTTCACCGTTAAAGATGCCGTGCAAGCGCGCCGCTCAGTCTTTTATGCCACAGGTTTTATCGGCTACTTTTACATTCTCACCTTTATTATTGGCTTCGGTGCCATAGTACTTTTGTTGAATAACCCCAACTACTTTGCCGATGGCAAACTTGTAGGCGGTACCAACATGGCGGCGATTCACTTGTCACAAGCACTCGGTGGCGATTTGTTATTAGGCTTTATTTCTGCCGTTGCCTTCGCGACTATTTTAGCCGTGGTATCGGGTTTAACACTCGCAGGTTCCAGCGCTATTTCTCACGATCTTTACGCAACGCTAGTATTAAAAGGCGAGCGCAATGAGAAAAAAGAAATTCGTGCATCGCGCATCGCGACTGTTTGCTTGGGTGTAATTGCAGTATTGCTCGGTATCGTTTTTGAAAATCAAAACGTGGCATTTATGGTGGGCTTGGCATTCTGTGTAGCCGCCAGTGCTAACTTCCCAATCTTGTTGCTCTCCATGTACTGGCGCAAACTCACTACTCGCGGTGCAGTTATCGGCGGCTCCATTGGTTTGCTAACTGCATTGGTTTTGGTAATTATCGGCCCAACCGTTTGGGTAGATGCCTTCCATTTTGAGAAAGCGATATTCCCCTTTAAATACCCTGCAATCTTCTCTATAAGCGCAGCATTTATTGGTATTTGGTTATTCTCAATTTTGGATAAATCCAAAACCGCAAAAGCCGAAGAAGCCGCGTTTGATGCACAGTTCGTGCGTTCACAAACGGGTATTGGAATCAGTGAAGCGGCTGAGCATTAAGTGATTTAATGATTAAATGGTTTGTTGATCGACGGTAGACATGATCAACAAACCATTGTTTCTTATAACTTAAACTGTGACACCAACTGCTCTAACTGCTCACCAATTTTTTCCAACTCCCTAACTAATACTTGTGATTGCGATGCGCTTTGATTTGCAGATTCTGTGGCGTCGGCAATTTGATGCATGTTTTGATTTATCGATTCAATCACTTGGGTTTGTTCTTCTGCCGCTGTGGCAATTTGCAAACTGCGCTCGTTGATTGTGCTCACTTGGGTATCAATTGCTTTTAATACATCTGCCGTTGCACTCACCAACTGCACTGAAGAATCGCCTTTGGACAAGCTGCGTTTAATAGATTCGCTCGCGTTGGTAGTACTAGTTTGCAAGCGGGAAATCATTTCTTGAATCTCACGG
>CAUOQW010000514.1:0-2827 GCA_963506825.1 uncultured Cellvibrio sp. | reverse complement strand
CTAATCGCCGCATTTTGGCCTATGTGCGTGAATATACGAACCCTGAAGGTGTTACCGAAATTATTCTCTGTGTTGCAAATATGTCGCGCGCAGCACAGGCGGGTGAACTCGATCTTTCCAGCTACGCCGGTAAAATTCCGGTTGAAATGATTGGTGGTACTTCATTCCCCTCTATTGGCAAACTCAATTATTTACTGACTCTGCCGCCCTATGGCTTTTATTGGTTCTTGCTAGCCGATGATACCCAAATGCCTAATTGGTATGTGGCACCGGTAGAGCGCTTGCCAGAGTTGCGCACACTAATTATTAAACAAGATTTGCGCGATTTATTGCAGCTGCCAGCACGAACTGTTTTTGAGCAAGAAATTTTGCCGAGTTATTTGCCAAAATGTTCCTGGTTTACGCACCCCGGTGAACCTACTGATGAGGTGAATTTGTGTTCACTAATTCCGTTCGGCAACCCCGGTAATTTATTTGCTTTAATGGAAGTGGAGGTGCGTAGGGAAAATGTAGTTGAACGCTATTTTTTACCCGTGGGCGTAGTAGCGGATCATCTTGCGGGTACGCCATCGCAACAACTTGCACTTGCGCGTTTGCGCCAAAAACGCACGGTAGGTTTACTCACAGATGCTTTCACCTTGCCTACGTTTAGTCGCGCACTTATCGAAAAATTACGTGCACAAACTATAGAGTCTATTGAGGCCATTGATTCTCTTGAGCCCGCTGAAGTGGGAGAGTTGCAATATATCGCCAGCCCATTGTTAAAAAATATTGAAGAAAAAGCAGATGCTGAAATTGATTTGGTGGCCACTAAGGATGCCAATGGTTCTGTTGTTATTGGCGAACTTATGGTGCTCAAACCGGTGCGCAAAGTGATTGCAGGTATTCACCCCGATATTGAAATTAGCAACTATTTGAGTGAATGCAAATTCTCCAATATTGCTCCCTTATTGGGAGAAATAAAGCGTGTTGATAACCAAGGCAACACCTACACCTTGATGATTCTGCAAGCCTATGTGAGCAACCAAGGCGATGCTTGGCAGTGGACGCAAAACACTCTGGAGCGTGCACTACGCGATCGCTTAACGGCGGGTACATCGTCAATGGATATTCAATATCCCGCAATGGAAGAACTGGAAAGTTTTGCGAAGGCGCTGGGTAATCGACTTGGTGAAATGCATGTCGTGTTAGCGCAAGCGTCTAAAAATTCGCGCTTTGGAACTGTTGAAACTACTGCTAAAGAATCGACTGCTTGGGCTCGTCAAATGAGTGAGTGTTTGCAAGCGGTGATGGATAACCAACCGGAGCAAGGTCTAAAGGAAATAGCATGGTTAAGTGCGCACAAAACTAAAATTTTAAAACTGATTAAAAACTTAGCTGCTCAGGCCACTGGCGGTATTCGTATCCGTATTCATGGTAATTTACATCTTGCGCAAGTATTGGTGGTGCGTGGCGATGCTTATTTTGTGAACTTTGAGGATGGGCTTGGGAATGCGGAAACCGATTTGCGATTCACGCCCTTAAAAGATGTTGCCGATATTTTGTGCTCCTTTGATGATGCTGCTGCCATCACCCTTAATGCTACGCAAAGCATAGACGCTTCGTTGGATGTAGATCGAATTCAGCAGATAGCGACTCATTATCACTACATAACTCACACTGCTTTTTATGACGCTTATCGTCTAGCGGTTGCAGGCTCACCTTCTGCGTGGCACAGCAAAGAAGGTGAAGCTGCGACTTTGAGCTTGGCGTGTATTGATAACCGAATCCGGGAAGTGCTTAAAGCGCGTTATCGCCCGGATTGGTTACAGCTTGCCTTGCAAGGATTGGTGCGGGTACTCGAAGAGAATCTATTTACGCCATAGAGTTTCCGTAACCAATCACTACGGTGGATCCTACTAAAAAAGCCAAGCCTATAAAAACATAGGTTAAGGTTTTTCTACTGGAGCCTTTCCATTCTTTCAATGCAAAACCCCACAGCGAAGAAAAAATAATGATGGATGCCATATGCAGCGTCCACGACGAGAAACCGTATTCGCCCATTTGGCTTTCGCCCATTACATAAAAGAAAAACTGGAAGTACCAGAGTACGCCAGCTAGTGCGCACCATAATAAATTAATAGCGCTTAGCCCTTGCGTGCCTGCCATCATTTTTGGTTTTAATATTTCTCCGGCAGTTTTATTTTTCCAAATTAAATAACCGCACCAAATAAAGTTGGTAGTAGCGCCCCCAATTAAGACGATGCAAATTACCGGTAAGCCTTTAAATAAAGGATTGGTGCCCGCTGCCGCTGAAAGTGCCGCCAAGGGTTCGCCCGCAGAAATACCAAATGCAAAGCAAGAGGACATAAGGCCGCAAAAAAGCGCAACCAACAACCCTTTTTTCAAGTCGAATTCGGCGATATGGGTTTGGCGATCTTCCGGCGCACTCTCTTTTTCTTTGTTGATGCCACCAAGGCCGACAATAGCGATTCCAATTAAACACATCGCCAGCCCGACAAGCACAATTTGGCCGTGAGTGGTTGGCAGTACTTCGCTAAAAAATACACCTTTTAAAATGGGCGCTACAAGCGTACCAAAAAAAGCACAGAGACCTAGCGCAACAGCCATGCCGAGCGATAAGCCCAAGTAGCGCATGGTTAAGCCAAAGGTTAAACCGCCCAAGCCCCACAATAATCCGTAGAAAGTACACAGGCTCAGCATTTTGGGATCTGCAGCGCCAATCACGCTGAATAAATTTTCGGTGCGGAAGTACGCAAAAATCCAAGGGGCGATAACCCAAGAAAATAAACCGCCAATTAACCAATAAATTTCCCAAGACCAACCG